>WTKN01000130.1 GCA_011524395.1 Moorena sp. SS36440bin_2 | reverse complement strand
TCTCCCACCCTCCCGATTCCCGATTCCCGACTCCCTCAAACCAAGTTAGTAATCACCTGCTCGAATCTCTTCATTAGCTGCTTCTTGGGCTTTATTCATAGCATTTTCTAAGGATTGCTCACCCAGTAAGGTACTCAGAAATTGATTATCGAAATGGGTTTGAATAGTTGGCAAGGTTTCCCCAGCTTGCCAAATGGTTGCATAGGCGGCTCCTTTAATAAAAGGTGCATAGAGGGGATTGTTTTTATAGCCTAATTCCGATAACACAGAGACCCGAGAAGGCAGTACTAGTCCGGCTTTTCCCCAAGCTTTCATTCCTTCTTTGCCGGTAAGATAGGAAATGAGTTTCCAAGCCGCTTCTTTATGTTGAGCTTGTTTATTCATCACATAAGCAACGGTATAAGCCATGGTTCCTTTTTTACTAGCTAAGGAGGGAACTTCAGCGGTGGCAAATTTAATGTTAGGAAATGTGTCTTTGAGATAAGGAATAGCCCAGCTACCTTCCATTACCATTGCGGTTTTACCTTGACCAAACATTTCGCTACCAGAACTAGCACCAACGTCTGAGGGTAAGGCAGCAGACTCGTAGTTTCGGTATAGGTCAATGACAGTTTGAAGACTTTTAAACGTTTCAGGAGTGGCAAAGCTAGCGTAGCCGTTATTGTCAAATAACTTACCGCCCAAGGCTTTAATTAAAAAATAGAGACGAGCCAGTTCCTGATTAATTCCTAAACCATAGCGTTCATTCCTACCATCGCGATTATTATCAACGGTTAGTTTTTGGGAATAATCCCGTAATTCTTGCCAAGTTTGGGGTGGTTGAGTTAAATTAGCTTGTTTGAATAATTGTTTGTTGTAAAAAAGGGCAAGGGTGGAAAAATCTTTTGGCAATCCGTAGATTATGCCATTATATTGGAATGCTTTAAACAGAGAGGGTTCAAAATCACCTACATCAAAATTATCAGTGCGCTTAATGTAGTTATCCAAAGGCTCCAATACATCATGACTCATTAGTAATGGGGCTTCATAGGCATCTAAATAAAAGACATCTGGAGCTGCATCACCAATTAATCGGGTTTTGATCACATCCATGTATTGACCAGTGATGACTTCAAACTTAACCTTGATATTGGGATGTTTAGCTTCAAATTCTTTTAGTACTTGCTCTAGTAATTGTTTTTCAGTAGGGCTGCTTTGCCAACCACCGAGAGTGACGGTGGTTACTCCATCTAGGTTACTACTTTGACAGGCTATAATGCAGAGAATTATCAGCGGTAAGATTACCCATTTTGACAGGATTTTCTTCATTTGTTGAGGGTTCACGGGTACATTGAAATTGATATAGCCTATTCATCTTACTAGAGAGCAACACCGATTATGATCAGAGTGTCTGACCAATTCAGAAATCCTAAAACACTGATTAAGGTAACTGGTTGGCTACTGTTGCTACTGACTGGGCAAACAGTTATGACGGGTCTGAGGCCAGCTACTGCCCAAACTTCACCAGAACCGAGATTTTTTGGGGAGCCTCTACCAACGATGACGCCATCTTCTCTACCATCGGTTAACACTCCCCCTTTATTTTTGCCGACCGCCTCACCCAACCGGTCAAGGAATACACTTAATCCACCTGAGTTAAACCTTAACGATACTAATCCATCAATAACTAATCCATCAATAACTAATCCATCAATAACTAATCCATCAATAACTAATCCATCAAGACCCATTGCTAATCTCTATCGGGTTGATGTGGTGGGTGATAGTTATTGGTTGTTATCCCAAGTACAAGACATTGAACCACAAGCGTTTGTGCGCGAGGGAGAAGGGGTGATTCAAGCGGGGACATTTATGGATCGCTACAATGCTCAGTCCCTTGTGCGGGCTTTGGAAGCTTTGGGAGTTCCAGCGCGAATCACAACCATTGAAGCACAAGCATTTGATGGTGGTGCCACAAATCTGAGGAACATACCAGCTTTTTCATCGGATGGCTCGATCACCTATGGCTCCCGTTTGGTGTATCCAGAAACAGGATTAGATTTGGCGAACCGTGGTGCTGTGAGTTCTGGTTCTAATCCAGAAGATTCAAGAGAATCCAGGGGTAGGAGCTATTTTGTGGCTATTCCTGGCAATGCTCAGAGGTTACCAGAGATGGTAAGGGAATTGGTTAAAATTGGGATTGCCCAGGATTTAGTAAGCCAACGAGATGCCCCAAGAGGTAAACATGTTGCTGTTGGTCCGTTTAACAAGCGGGGGGAGGCAGAACGTTGGAGTAATCGTTTGCGCTCTGCTGGTTGGGATGCACGGGTGTATTTTAGTCGGTAGGGGCAGAAGGAAGAATTAAGAATGCAGAATTAAGAATGAAGAATTAAGAATGAAGAATTAAGAAGGCAATAGGCAAAAGGCAGAAGGCAAAAGGCAAAAGGCAAAAGGCAAAAGGCAGAATTATAAATTATAAATTATAAATTCTACATTATCCAATTAAAAATTGATGCAGTCTGAGAATCGGCGAGAACTAATTGAGCAAGTGGTGGTAACTGCTGAGCAGATGCGTGAGATTGAAGGGCGCATCTTTGAGGCGGGGATGCCTGTAGCAGCTTTGATGGAAAAGGTGGCAGGATTGATTACTCGCTATATTCAAAGTCTTTATCCCTGGGCTGAGAATAGGCGAGTGGGTGTGTTAGTTGGTCCTGGTCATAATGGGGGCGATGGGTTAGTTGTTGCTCGTGAACTTTATTTACAGGGATATGAGATCCACATTTACCGTCCTTTGTCTAAACTCAAGGAATTGACTAACTACCATGCTCAGTATGCGGTTAGCTTGGGGATTCCTTTTTATGACGAGATTGAACCGCTGTATGAGTGTGACCTGATTATTGATGGTTTGTTCGGATTTGGACTGACGCGATCGCTTTCTGGTAGTATCGCTGAGGCGGTTGAGCTGTTGAATCAATGGTCACAACCGGTGGTGAGTATTGATTTACCTTCGGGATTACATACTGATACTGGGGAAGTTTTGGGCATCGCGGTTCGGGCTACCCGGACTTTGTGCTTAGGGTTGTGGAAGTTGGGGTTTCTGCAAGACCAAGGGTTGGATTATATTGGTGAAGCTGAGTTAATTGATTTTGGTATTCCCCTCAAGGATATTTGGTCAATTTTAGGTGAGCCACCAGATTTGGTGAGAGTGACTGAAACTGTTGCAAAACAGTTTTTGCCTTTACCTCGCCCTAAGGTAACCCATAAGTACCAACAGGGACATCTGTTGCTGATTTGTGGCTCTAGACAGTATTCAGGGGCAGCAATTTTGGCGGGATTAGGGGCTCGGGCTAGTGGGGTGGGGATGCTTTCCATGGCAGTGCCGGAGTCTATTAAACTGCTAGTGGTGAGTCACTTGCCAGAAGCAGTGGTAATTGGTTGCCCAGAAACGACGGCGGGTGCGATTGACGGAACGTCACGCTACGCGAACGCATTGTTGCCTGAGTTAGTGTTAGAGAAGTTACACCAACCCTCTGCTAGTGATTCTGGTCGCTCTGAGACTTATAATGCGATGGGCAAAGCCCCGCTTTCAGCGATCGCATGTGGTCCTGGTTTAACAAAGGATGCTAAGGATATGGTGCAAGGGGTTTTAGCTGCCCAATGCCCAATGGTTTTGGATGCGGATGGTTTAAATATCTTGGCGGAACTGATCACTATTCCCACGTTGTTGAAGCGTCCAGGCCAGACAGTGTTAACCCCTCATGTTGGTGAGTTCCGACGTTTATTTCCTGATTCCGCAGAACTGTTACCGGATCGAGTCCAGGCGGTGCAGAAGGCATCCCAACGGAGTCAGTCTGTGGTGTTGTTGAAAGGAGCCAGGAGTGCGATTGCAAATCCTATGGGCTCGGTGTGGCTGATTCCTGAAAGTACACCAGCTCTAGCCCGAGGTGGGAGTGGCGATGTGCTCACGGGACTAGTGGGAGGCTTGATGGCTCAGCCACTTCTGTCTGAGCATCCTTTGGAGGCAATAGTGGCAACGGCAGCCTGGTGGCATGCCCAAGCGGGAATTTTAGCGGCTCAGGAGCGGAGTGAATTGGGGGTCGATGGGGGGACATTGGCGGAGTTTTTGATGACAGTGGTCAGAGGCAAGAGGGAGTAGGCAAGAGGGAGTAGGGAGCAGGGAGCAGGGAGCAGACAAGAGTGGTAAGAGTGTGCTAAGCGTGGTAAGTATGGTAAATATGGCAAGTGTGTAAAGTGTGGTAAATATGGCAAGTGTGGGGAGAGGGGAATTGGAAATAGGCAAGAGGGAACAGAGAAGATTGTATAGCGTTTTTCATACTTATGAGGTCTATAGGATTTTTTCCCACACCCTACTCCCTATTCCCTACTCCCTACTCCCTATTCCCTACTCCCTACTCCCTGCTCCCTGCTCCCTCTTCTTAAGAAATTAAATCTAGAGCTTTTTGTTTAATTTGCTCTTCGTCAATCTTTTCTTTGAGTTCAGTATCGGTATATCTGCCTTCTAAGGCTTCTAATGCTGCTTTTTTTAGGGCTGTCTCAAAGCCATCGGTTAATATTTCTAATAATTCCTCTTGATTGGCATAATATCCCCCTGATTTTCGCCGTTTGTTCACTCGTTTAATATTTTTGCTCGCATTATAAATCGAAAATTCCCAAGAGCGGGTAGTGCGTTTTTCTACGTCTTGTTTTATTAAATGTAATAATAATATGACTCCATAGCTATAAATTTTATTGAATTTATCCTCCCTTGACATTTCTTCTAGTTCATCAACAATTTCTAAGGCTTTATGATAGTTTTTTTCTTCAATGAGTTGACGTAATAAGGTTAATTCTTCCATATTCTGGGTTGATGGGAGTAGGGAATCGGGAATAGGGAGTCGGGAATCGGGAGTCGGGAATAGGGAGTCGGGACTATGAAAAAATTATAGCTATTAATTTATCATAACTACTCTAGAAGAGCCGACTTTTTTAATTAAGCAGCTATTATTCGAGCATTTCATCAGACATCTGCACAATCTCTCTATACAAGCGATCGCTCACTCTAAATCCGGCTTGATTGATTAGATCATCGACAATCGGTTTCACTGCTGTAATCAATCCCTGTTTCTTGGCAGCTAAAAGCAATCCCAGAATACCTGTAAATTTTAATCCAAACCGAGATGCAATTACTCTTGCCTGATAATCATCAATCAGTAATCGATTGGCGTTGAGTTCAATTGCTAAAGCGATCGCTTCAGATTCTCCTGCATCAATTTCAACCCTAAGTTCTGCAACCAAGCTACGATTCGTAGCTTGTCGAGTCTGAATCCAGGATAGAGTTTGCACTTCTTCCGACCCTGGAACCTCGTATGGTAGATCTACCATCTCATTGTAAACCGCTTGAGGAATTATCAACACTCCATAGAGCTGCCGCAGTATATGAATTTTTTGAATCGCTGATAAATTAGTAATAGGTGATGTGTTGCTAACCACGATCATATATCGCCCAATTCCTTCAATGTTTGAATGTCTTGTTGAAAATCTTCACGGTCATAATTGATACAAATGCTCCGATTAGAGAGTGCTTGTTGAAATTCAATTAGGTGCATCCCAGCTAGCTCACGGGCTTTACCAATACTAATTCTCTGCTGTTTATATAGCATAATGGCAATCTCAAGCTTCAAATCGGCTGCCGATAGTTTAGCAGCTTGCAACAACTCATCAGAAATTACAACACTCATAACCGACTCAGCATTATAAACCCATTGTTTTGATTGTAGCTCAATGGTTTCTTATTCAGAAGCATCAACTTATCCAGGTATTGGCGGACTATCAGCCGATTCTTCGCTTTCGGATTTTCTTTGGTTTTGGAGCAAGAACTCAGCAAAGTCATAAACCAATTGACGTTGCTCTGGTGACAATGCCTGCAAAACTGCCAGCACATCATTTGGAATTACCATCGGTTCAGATTTTGATGTTGCCATAGACTCCTCCTATATAGCACTACCCATTAAGAAAGATGTTTGACATTTGACTTGCGCGTAGCGCTATAAATCATCGGGATTGATGCCAAGGGTACGCAATTTTTCTGCCAATCGTTCTGCCCGTTGGGATTCCTGTTCTGCTCGTTCTGCTGAAGTTGGAATCCAATTACCGACTTCATCATACCAACGCAGCCACAACCCTTCTGTTTCTTGATATTTGCCTTGCCATACTCCTAACCCTAATTCCAGTTCTGGAATCCAAAATTTGGGCTCAGAAAGCTCTACTTGCTGATACTGGGTGACAATTAATTGAAACACTCGCAACTGGTTTTCATAGCGGTCAAAGACCACATAGTAAGGAATCCGCATATATTGCTCATAGGCTTGCCATTTGGTGGGTGGTTTGTTGGCAGACCTTAGGGTTTGTCCTAAATCTTCAGCTTCGGTACCTGGGGATAGGAGTTCCACTACCAAAAATGGCGCTCTTCCTTCCTGCCAAACCACATAATTCCAGCGCAGGTCTTCTTGTTTTTCAGCAGGAGTTACATCCAATACCAGGAACCAATCTGGTCGCTTATGCCATAAGTAATGACGACTGTTGTAATATACATTCAGGTTTGTAGCAATGAACATCTCCTCCCTGGGATAGTTGGGAGGTTGGCAGGTTTCCCGCAGTAGTTGGGGTTGAAAGTCGTGAAATTCGTCAGGCAAACCAGGCTCCTCCCGGTCTTGACGAGGTGGGTCAGTTTCGTACATGATTCTCTTTAATAATGTATGGGTGTCTAGTAACAATTTCATCAAGAAACTGATTGCTGATTAATTTGTTCAATTTGTTCATTGGTCATCATCAGTGGATCGTTTTCTCCTAACCAAAACTCATCTGGTAAAGGCTGATTGAAATCTTCACTGATCTCAACAAGACCGGGTGCATCTCATATTTGTAAAAAAGTTGCGTAGGGTGCGTTAGGGGGGGCCTCATTTTCCGCCTCGTAGCCAGGGTTTAGACAGCTCGCCCCGTAACGCACCACCTTGTCAAAGAACAAAAATGAGATGCACCCACAAGACCTGCATGAAGCCCAAAAACACGAGGTAGTTTAGGCTGACTATAAGCCGATTCTTCGGTTTCCGATTTTCCTTGCTTTTGGAGTAAAAACTCAGCAAATTCAAACACCAATTGACGTTGCTCTGGTGACAATGCCTGGAAAACTGCCAGCACATCGGTTACTAAATTTGATTCTTCCCGGATCACAGTTAGTTTTTCCATAAAATCATCAAATGTGGGATCATTGGCAAATATTACCGCATATCTCATCTGAGGCTTAGCTGCATTTGGCTGAAGGTCTAAATTTACCTCAATAGTTACAAACTTACCTCTTTGAATTAAGAATTAAGAATTTAGAATTTAGAATTTAGAATTTACCTGCATTCTCCATTCTGACAAACAACCTACTCTTCACCGAAGACCAAAGGCGAACAACTTGACAACCTTGGCCTATTGGCCACGCTACGCGAACAACCTGCCAACCTTTAACCTACCCTTAACCGAAAGCCAAAGGTGAACAACCTTTTTGAATTAAAAAGTCAGAATGCATAATTGATAATTTGGAATTAACCATTCTCAATTATCAATTATCAATTCTCAATTCTTAATTCTCAATTCTCAATTCTCAATTCTTAATTCTACATTCTTAATTCTACATTCTTAATTCTAAAGATTCTTCTTCTTCAATCGGATTAGGGAGATCAAAAATAATCACAAATTCAGCCTCGGGCATGAGGCGTTTAAGGGCTAACCTATGACCCTCGGCATTGGATCGGTTGCGGAAACGAGCGACAACGACTCGTTGCATTTGTGGTAACAACCGAACGACTGCCCATGGGTATAGGCGTTGACTGTACGACATAATTAAATTACCTCCTTTTGAGTGGGAGACCCAGAGCCAGCCCGTGACGCTCTAACATCTTGGGGCTGGCTCTTCACTTATCTCCTTTTGAGTATTCCCTTTTATATAATAGCATAAAAATTTTATTATTATAACATATTTTGAAAATTTTTGTAACAATTTTTTGATGGAGAGGGAACAGGGAACAGCGGATCTGGGAACAGGGTATAGGGTATAGGGTATAGGGTTTAGGGTTTAGGGTATAGGGAGTCAGAAGTAGGGAGTAGGGAGTAGGGAGTAGGGAGTAGGGAGTAGGGAGCTAGATGCGATGCTCCTTTAGAGCCGCTACGCGATTGGCCGTAGGCCACGCTAAAAGCGATCGCACATAGCTGTGATCACAGCGCTTATGCGATCGCATTTACCGATCACAGCGCTTATGCGATCGCTTTTAGTGATCACAGCGCTTATGCGATCGCATTTACCGATCACAGCGCTTATGCGATCGC
>WTKN01000043.1 GCA_011524395.1 Moorena sp. SS36440bin_2 | reverse complement strand
TAATCGGCACTGCCCACCAACAGCAAATTAATTCAAATAATCCTCAGGTGGGCAGTGCTTCATACCAATTTAAACCCTGACAATTTCGAAGGTAAGTACTGCCCACCCTACGCCGCTATCTAGATCATGGGATCGCGCTGCTGATCAATCCCAACCAGGAAGTGACATAGAAAGGGTCATCATATAAACCTGCCAAAATAAGTAAAAGTCCAATTAGTAATTGATTAATCACACCTTCTGGGAGAGGATTTCGTTCTCTATGACGTAAAAATCGTATTTTAATTTGGTCTATATTCTCTTGTTATTGAGCAGTGATTTGAGGTAAATCCTGTTGCCATTCCTGAAATAAAAGGTCATTATCTGTAGGAGATAAATTAAACCTTTGCTTAAGGTCAGCTAAGGTAGCGATCGTTTTGGAAATGGGGTAATTTTGAATCATTATTCACTCTTAATCCAACTCAAAATCTACTCTTTCATACAAATTTTGAAACGAAATTTCAAAATCAGCTGAAGCCAACTTTAAAACTGCTTCTCCCCCTTGATAATCATTGAAAAGCCATTGCCCATCCTCTTGCTTAAAATATTGAGCCACATAAAAACGATATTGATCGATTAAAATATATTCCTGAAATTCAGGGATAGAACGATAATATATGAATTTATCCGTCCAGTCGTAATCCCGCGTCGATTTAGAAAGGACTTCCACAATGATTGAAGGATTGGTTACGTTTGTCTTACCCATTCCTTCATAGATTGGTTTTCCTTTAATTACCATTACGTCAGGATAGGTATAGAGGCGATATTGCGCTATGCACAAGCGGACATCATTGATATAGATATAATAGTCTTGCTCCTTAATTGTCAAAGGAAATTTGCGACAGAAATTGAGCGCAATTTGATTGTGATTTGTCGTTCCTCCTGTCATGAGTATGATTTCTCCATCTCGATATTCATGTTTATCTATCGCTTCCTCCTCTAATGTCAAATATTCTTCAGGCGTGTAGTACCGTTTTTCTGTTTGAATCACCATATTAATGTTCCTGATGCTGCGATCGTTGTTCAGTTGCCATTACTCTTTAGGATAGGTGTATCTGGCAAACTCCGCTCAGTATTTGATCATGTAGTTCAGTTGGTAGAATCGTAGGGTGGGCAGTGCAAACGATAAATTTTCAAGGTTGGGATAGGTTTAATCGGCACTGCCCACCAACAGCAAATTAATTCAAATAATCCTCAGGTGGGCAGTGCTTCATACCAATTTAAACCCTGACAATCTCGAAGGTAAGCACTGCCCACCCTACCCGGCTATCATGATCATGCGATCGCGCTGCTGGTCAATCCAAACCAGATGGTGGGCAGTGCCTCATAGCAATTTAAACCCTGACAATCTTGAAGGTAAGCACTGCCCACCCTACGCGGCTATCTGGTCTTAACCAGACCAGTAATTATAAATAAATAAAATCAATCGTAGGGTGGGCAGTGCAAACGATAAATTTCCCAGCTTGGGATAGCTTTAATCGGCACTGCCCACCAACAGCAAATTAATTATAAATAAATAAAATTAATCTGATGGTGGGCAGTGCTTGATACCAATTTAAAAGCTGACAATCTCCAAAGTAAGCACTGCCCACCCTACATCTGTTCCCTGTTCCCAGATCTGCCCACCAACAGCAAATAAATAATATCAATCGTAGGGTGGGCAGTGCTCCCTAGAAATTTTCAAGGTTGGGATTGCTTTAATCGGCACTGCCCACCAACAGGAACTTAATTAAAAACTAGATAAAATTAATCTGATGGTGGGCAGTACTTGATCCCAATTTAAACCCTGACAATTTCGAAGGTAAGCACTGCCTACCCTACGCCTATTGCCTATTGCCTTAGCCAACTACGCCATCCCAAACTGATAATTTCCATACTTAATGTCATACCAAAATAAATTAGTAACTCTATCTATGGCTTCTTGATTATAATAATTAGCGTAATCATCCCGTTTATCTGGATCTACCTTAGGTAAATTCAGCTTCAGTCCTAGCATAGACTCCAAGAAAGTTAAATCTGATTCTAAATTTTCAAAACGGATAACATAATCCACAAGAAACGTGTTATCCTCATCAAGTGCCGAGTAAGACAGTGAGTAAGCCGATAAATCCGTTAAGTGCTTCCCTGCCTTGATATCCCAGGATTTACCCTTACTGATCCACTCTGTAAAAGGCATTTTTTTGTTGGGGTTGTACTGTGGTTTCTCCCAAAAGTAGAAGCCATTGTGATCAGGATTTCCAAAGGAGTACACAGAGACAAGCATATCCCAGGGATTTCTAACAGAAGTAAATTTAAAGTAGCTATTCCAGTCCCAACCCATCCGTTCAAAATACTGTTGAACCAGAGATGCTGGCACATGGGGATGGTTGTGTAGTCCTTTATCTGTACTAACACTATCACTGTAAGGATCTAGTGCTTGTCTAATCGTAGTATCACCAGACCTGGGCTTACCAATGAATACGAATTTATGCTTGTGTGATAGTCTCATTCCCTATTCCCTAGTTTAAAAAGAATACTTTCCGTAGTTGATATCATACTCAAACAGTTCGGAGACTATTGCTTTGGATTCGCTATCATAATACTTGCTATAGTGGTCATGCTTGCTAGTATTGATCTTCAAAGAATCTAGTTTTAGTCCTAGCTTTGACGAAACAAAATCTAAATCTTCCTCTAAGTGTTCAACACGGATAACATAATCCACTAGGAAATTATTCTGATCATCAAGAACATAATAAGGAAGGGTATAAGTAGACAAATCATCAAGATATATTTCCTGCTTCAAGTCCCAGGATTTTCCAGTCTTAATCCACTCCTTGAAGGGCATCCTGGTGTTTGGGTTATAGGGGTATTTTTCAATAATGTCTTCGGATACACGGATTCCTCTTGCTGTTTCCCACCAATAAATCCCTCGGTGATCTGGCTTGGCATAGAAGTACAGAGAAACCAGCATATCCCAAGGGTTTCGGATACTAATAAACTTGAAGTAGCTGTTCCAGTTCCAACCCATATGCTCAAAATGTTGCTTTAATCGAGATGCTGGCACATGGTGATGGTAATCTCCCTTCTCGGTACTGGTAATATCGGTGTAAGGATCCAATGCCTTGCGAATACTAGTACTAGCACACTTAGGTTTGCTGAGGAATACAAACTTATGCTTGTGGGATATTCTCATGATAACTGTTGATAGATGTCCGATTTAACAATTGATTTTAAAAAATAATCGCTGCTCAGCTTTTCTTTAATCGGGTGCTGCTGCAGGTAGTGGTGGGTTTCCTCAATTAAAGCAAAATCCTCAGCTTTGGCTGCTGCTTCTTGTCTAGACTGGAAGTAAAGGGGATAGTCTTCGCCCAAATACTCTTTTACAGCTGGCAGCGGATTGACTAAAACGGGGGTATTTCTTACGATGCACTCAATGATCGCATTATTAGCACTGGTGTCATACAACTCCAAATAAGCAATATTCTTGGACAACATCTCATCATACTGATCATTGGGCAAATAATCAACTATTTGTACATAACTGTAATTCGGTTGTAACTTAAATACTTGTTTTTCACTATGTAACATCTCCCCAGAATAGGGTTTACGTAACACCATCTTTTTATATTTTTTTACCGGTAAATAGTAGATAGAGTGCATCTTGCGCAACCAAATCCCAATTTGGATAATAGTGGGCTCAGGATTTGACAAAAACTTATCCATAGAAAACGTAATATCTGGGGTCTCCGTAGGATGTATCACGCTAACAATCGGCACATCTAGCTGCTTTTGGAGCCATCGACGAGAGTCTTCAGACAAACAAAATAGACCTTGACAATACTTAATACTTTCTTGCCACAACTGGCTTACAAATATTCTCTGAGGTGACAGGTGTTCTTGAAACCATTTAGGAGCATAGGGAGGACAATGGATGAATCCAATCCAAGGCTCTGTATAAGCAGTTGGGGTGTTGTTACAATCTCCAGGATCTGAACCCCAGGCGAATTTTTTTTCTATGAAGCCATCCACCAAGATTCCAGCATCCTTGTGTAAGGCTTTCAAGCTATTCATCGCATAAGACCATCCAGACCGATGCTCCCCGTAATGATACTGTAAAGCAGAAGCAAGATCGAGTTTTTTTGGATAATCCCCAGAGTCTTCAAACTCTGAATCTTGCTCTTGAGTTTGGGAGACATCAAGGATTCCGTTACCATTAGATTCCTCAGTTAGCGGTACATAATACTCCTGTAGAATTTTTTTCTCAAAATCAACCGTTGACTCAAACCGCCGGTTATAGGATTGAGGGTCTTCTAGGTACATTCCTAACGGTTCCCTCAAGAGCATAAATTTAGAATCGTTGGTTGAACAACGTAACCAAAATTCCCAATCAGCACTCGCGCCATACTCAATTTCATCGAAATAGCCATTTTTTTCATGGACACTTTTCCGCCATACCGGCATACAATGGGGAAGATTTTGGGAGCCGATCTTACCTTTTTCCTCTCCTTCCGCCCACCACTTTTCCTGAAAAAAGTCTTCAGTTCCAAAATACTCCGGGAATCCCACATACCAGACAGCATGAGCGGTATTATTATCCCAGGTTTCATTGGGCTGCATCGTAACTTTCAGAGGAGCGCAAACCACGTCCACATCAGGATGCTGATCCAAAGCTCTCATATGTTCTTCGATATGTCTGGGAGCTCTGCGGTCATCGAGATTAGCGTTTGTAATATAGTGACCACGGGCTAATCTAATGCTCATATTCCAAACTTCATACAGCCCTGGGTCTTCATCCAATTTTATATAGATAATATTGGGATACCTGGTCATATACTTTTTAATCACAGGCTCTTCATTTCCCGGAGAATTGGGATTGACCAATAGTAATTCACATTCAGCAAAAACAGTCTGCTCGGTAATATCCTTGAGGAAGTGTTCAATATACTTATCCCCTTTAAAGACTGATGTGATGATGGATACTTTTGGTTGCCATTGATAGGGACTAAATGGTCGATTAAGCAGAGTAGAGCGTATTAGCTCTTGCCATTCCGGTAGGTTACTGAATGCATAAGAATTGAATGGAGAATTATGAGCAGCTGAAAATGTGGTGAACTGCTCTATCCAATCGGAAATCGTTTCCGTTGGTTGGTAAGGGCTAATGCTCAGGGAGTTCTTTAACTGCTCAGCCATAGTGGTTAATTTACCAGCATGATAAAATTTCCAAGCTGACCATATTAATGAATTATAATCGTGATTTTTAGTATTGGTATGGCTATAGACCGGATTCTGAGCATCAGGTAATCGGGGTTTGTATATAATCGGTTGTTTACTGTTTTGATAAATTGTCAAAAACTGCTTAACAATATAATGATCCATGTGACCAATTAGGTCATAATCTACTTTATTTAGATCCGCTTTTTGATGATAATCATCATACCGAGATGGAGCAAATATTTTTGTAAACTTAAGAGCCGATTTTTGCCAGATTTCGTAGCTATAGTTGGTAGAGTGCTTGACATGATAGGCAACGGGAGAGACTAAGTCTTTTATGGTTAACCCCTGTTGCCAAGCAATCACTGGTACCCAGAAATCCCAAAAGGGAATACCAAGGCAAAAGTCAGAGGATGGAAATTTTTCCAGCAGTTCTTTTTCAAAAAAGAACACATCAACCCCAACATCGTAAATCTCACCGTTGATTGATTCAGCAGTATCAACATCGACTCGTGAAGCGAGCAGGATAGAGTCTTGAGTCTGCTCTCGAATAAATGCTATAAAATCCTGCTCAGCTTTTAAGATAATATCTGCGTTAACAATTCCACAGATTTGGCTACCGTACTCACGCAAATAGGATAAGAGATCATCAATGTAAACATAAGGTTTACCATAATGCTCTCGTCCATCTCGAAATACTCTGTGAAATTTAATGTCTTGATATAAAGGCTGGAGTTTCTCAATCTCTTCTAGAATATTTAAGGAAACAACCTCAAATCCTAGAGTAAGCCAGCTATTAATAGCTGCTTGTTGCTTTTTAAGATTTCCTGGTGCAATACTAGTTACGATGACAAGGGGTTCAGTTGTCATTAGTCATTGGTCCTTTAGAAAAGGGAATAGGGAGTAGGGAGTAGGGAGTAGGTAAAAAATTCTGTGTGCCTCAGGTGCGACCCGTGGCGAATTAAATTCTGAATGGGTCAAGGGCACCTCACTCGTGATCATAATTGCTATATATCGATGCTATCGGACTTGATAGAATTTTTCTGTCGATAGTAAACCGAGTAACCACAGAAAATTTTAAATTTTATATAAAGTTATCGATAATTTTATATTAATTTTTATTAAAAGCAACAGAAAAGACAAAAGGTAAAGGGGTATTGACAACTAACAAATGACTGCCAATAAATACAGGCTTTCCTAGTAACGGTAAGCTACATCTAAATTTTATTCCCGACTCCCGACTCCCTACTCCCTACCTCATAAGGGTAGGTTTTTTACTTTGACCTCAGGTGTGGGGTGTAGGGGGTCGGGTGTAGGGTGTGGGGCATAAGAAAGCGATGCTAATGGTGCGACAATAAGCGCGAATTTAATAATTACATGCGGAAAGCCCACCAAAGCTCGACCTGCGGGGGTTTCCCCCACTCGCGCGGGTGGATCTTGACAATGATGATTGAAGAGCGATGCAGCGCCTTCACGCGGGGGTTCCCCCCATGAGCGACTGCATCAAGACAATTAAGTATATTGTCTTATCCCCCACACCCCACACCCCACAACCCACACCCTAAACCTCACGTCTTTGTTAAAAACCTACCCCTGTGAGCTACTCCCTACTCCCTACTCCCTACTCTCTGAGAAATCCAATAATAATAGACAAACAAAAAAGCGCTCCCCATCTGGAGAGCGCTTTGTTTTAATCAAGTAGATTATGCCAAGTTAGAATTAACCGTTGATAGCTGGAGCAGTCAAAGCTACGGGAGTAGCTTCAGCAGCAGCTAGGTCTAGAGGGAAGTTGTGAGCGTTACGCTCGTGCATTACCTCGAAACCTAGGTTAGCCCGGTTTAGTACATCAGCCCAGGTGTTGATCACGTGACCTTGTGAGTCAATGATGCTCTGGTTGAAGTTGAAACCGTTGAGGTTAAATGCCATGGTGCTGATGCCCAGTGCAGTAAACCAGATGCCGATTACAGGCCATGCACCCAAGAAGAAGTGCAAGGAGCGGCTGTTGTTGAAGGAAGCGTATTGGAAGATTAAACGACCGAAGTAGCCGTGAGCTGCAACGATGTTGTAAGTTTCTTCCTCTTGACCGAACTTGTAACCATAGTTCTGAGACTCAGTTTCAGTAGTCTCACGTACTAAGGAGGAGGTTACCAAAGAACCGTGCATTGCACTGAACAAAGAACCACCGAATACACCGGCTACACCTAGCATGTGGAAGGGGTGCATTAGGATGTTGTGCTCAGCTTGGAACACGAACATGAAGTTGAAGGTTCCGCTGATACCTAGAGGCATACCATCGGAGAAAGAACCTTGTCCAATTGGGTAGATCAAGAATACGGCGCTAGCAGCTGCAACCGGTGCGCTGTAAGCTACGCAGATCCAAGGACGCATACCTAAGCGGTAGCTTAGTTCCCACTCACGACCCATGTAGGCAAATACACCAATCAGGAAGTGGAACACTACCAACTGGTAAGGACCACCGTTGTATAGCCACTCATCTAAAGAAGCAGCTTCCCAGATCGGGTAGAAGTGTAGGCCAATGGCGTTAGAAGAAGGAACAACAGCACCAGAGATGATGTTGTTTCCGTACATCAAGGAACCAGCAACAGGCTCGCGGATACCATCGATGTCCACAGGAGGAGCAGCGATGAATGCAATGATGAAGCAGGTGGTAGCAGCTAGCAGGGTTGGGATCATTAATACACCAAACCAACCTACATAGAGGCGGTTGTTGGTGGAGGTAACCCAATTGCAGAACTGAGACCACACAGAGGAGTTGCTCTGTTGTAATACAGTAGTCATGTTCTTATGATTGCGGGTATGAATATGAACTTTTCGAGGTTCGTCCGGCTTTTGTGTGCCTTCATGTACTTATATTAAGCAATATCTAAAGATATGTAAAGGGGTTTGAGAGTAATTTGCCCTAACATTATTAAATAATGTAAATAAGTAAATCTTATATTAAGTAAGTATTGACAAAAAAGAAGTAATGTGGATAGGTAAAACAAAAATAGCCACACAAAAATAGCGATGGCACAAGCGATTGACCTTTGGTCACGCTACGCGATCGCTACTCAGACTTCCCTCATTACCCTGACGGGGTGACAAACAGCCTTAAAAGCTTTACGGGGTGTGGGGTGTGGGGTG
>WTKN01000262.1 GCA_011524395.1 Moorena sp. SS36440bin_2 | reverse complement strand
CCCCGAGTCATACCCTACTCTATTATGAGTAGCTCCTACTCGGAACAAGCCGCACGCCAAGGCTCACTATAATTTAGGGTCCCTCTACGAAGACCTGCAAGAGTTGGATAAAGCCAAGAGTCAATATCAATTTGCTGTTAAGGGGAATTTGATTAAGGCTCAGAACAATTTGGCGCGTTTGTGGATATTGCAGAATAAACCAGAATTGGCTACGCCTCTGCTGTGGAAGAGTTTACAGGAGGCGGAAAATCAGCCTTTGAGAGTCAGATACAACTTGATGAAAAATTTCGGTTGGGCATTGTTACAACAACAGCAGCCAGAGCAAGCGGAGACCATTCTTACCGGAGCGATCGCATTAGCCACTACACCAGAGGGAATGGAGCAAATCACAACTCGCGCTTCAGCCCACTGTTTGTTGGCTCAGGTCTATGAACAGCAAACCCGCAATGGCGAAGCCCTTGAACAATGGCAAACGTGTTCTGAGCTAGGTTCAATTGATAATCCTGATCAACCAAAATGGTTAGTTTTAGCTTACAAAGCGTTAAAGAAGGCAGGTAAACTCTAATGCAATGGAAAAAATGGAAACTCTTGATTGGCTTGGTCTTGGGGCTGAGCTTGGTAGTCAGCTTAGCTAGACCAGCTCGTCCGATCGGAAATGGTTTAAATCTAGTTGTAGCCCTTCGTCCACAAGGTCAGGTGAAACTTAAGCGTTCCAGTTGGCAGGATTATCAGCCAGCGTTTATTGGTGCGTCACTGGGGGCTAAGGATCACCTCTTACTGGCCAGCAATACCTTTGCTAAAGTACTGTGCCAGAACTTAACGGAGTGGGAACCGGAAGATGGCAGAGACTATATCGTCTCTGAAGGCTGTCCTCCTACCTCAAAAGCAAAGCTATCTCCATCGGACGAGGATACAGTGATTGAGAGAGCAGCCAATAATCCAGACATTCCTTATATTCTTAGACCTCGGAATAGTTCTGTGCTTAATCAGCAACCGCTGTTGCGCTGGCATGACGTTGAGGGCGTGAGCAATTACCACGTGAAGGTGATTGGTCCAGGGGTGGAGTGGAACCAGCAAACTAGTGCAACGGAGATAGTTTACTCAGGAAAGCAATTGCTAAAACCAGGTGCTCGTTATTGGCTGATTGTCAAGACAGACCAAGGCAAAAGTTCTAAACAGGAAGGGAGTTTCGGGTTTACCATCCTCGATCAGGAAAAAGCCCAGGAGGTATCAGCAGCAGCAGAGCAAATTAAGCAAAAGCAGTTGAGTAAGCCAGCAGAAGCACTAGCCTTGGCTCATTTGTACCGCAGCAATGACTTAAATGCTGAAGCCATTGACCTGCTGGAAACAGCTTTGGCTGATGGACCTGAGTCGATCCGGGTTTATCAACTTCTGGGGGACATTTACCAACAAGTGGGATTAAATCGCCTAGCTAGGGAGGGTTACCGGCAAGCCCTAGAACTGGCCAAGACAGCGGGAGATTTAGACACTCAAGCTCAAGTGCTTGGGGGACTGGCAATCACCAGTGCCATCATCGGCCAGAAGGATAAAGCGATCGCGTGGCTAGAGCAAGGGAAAGAGGTTTATCAAACCTTGGGAGATCAAGTCAGGGCAGGTCAATTGGAACAACAAATAAAGGAGTTAGGTATTGCCCCCTAAATCCCCCAATTCTGGGGGACTTTGACATCATTACCCCCCAAAATTGGGGGGCTAGGGGGGCAAAACCCACTAAATTTCGTAAGTCCGATAGTTAAGATTTTAGGGGGCTAATCGTTCATGAAGGCAAAAATCCTGATCAAGCGAGGGCTGATGACGGCTACGGTAGTGGCTGTGATTGGGATCAGGGCAGTTCCCGTGCCACCATGGGAACTGAAAGGTATACAAGTTGAAGAAAGCTCACTATCACCTGAGCTAACCGAGTCTGTCATTAAAGGAAAACTAGCAGAAGCATCTCGACTTACTCAGCAAGTGTTGGAACTTGAACAAAAAGGAAAGTACTCAGAAGCCATCCCCCTAGCAAAAAGAGCATTAGGGATTGTTCAACAAGTCCTAGGAGAGGAAGACCCCCATGTGGCCACCAGCCTCAACAATCTGGCTTTACTGTACCAGAGCCAGGGCAGGTACCAAGAAGCCGAAACCCTCTACCAGCAATCCTTACAGCTTTTTAAACGGTTATTAGGAGAGGAACACCCACAAGTGGCCACCAGCCTTAACAACCTGGGGGGAATTTACGAGAGCCAGGGCAGGTACCAAGAAGCCGAAACTCTCTACGAACAAGCCTTACAGCTGAGGAAACGGTTGCTAGGACAGGAACACCCTTCTGTAGCCACCAGCCTCAACAACCTGGCAGCACTGTACGAGAGCCAGGGCAGGTACCAAGAAGCGGAACCCCTCTACCAGCAAGCTTATGAGCTGTACAAACGCTTGCTAGGAGAGGAACACCCCCATGTGGCCACCAGCCTTAACAACCTGGCTTTCCTGTACTCTAGTCAGGGCAGGTACCAAGAGGCCGAACCCCTCTACCAGCAAGCCTTACAGCTGATAAAACGGTTGCTAGGAGACCAACACCCACAAGTGGCCACCAGCCTTAACAACCTGGCAGCATTGTACGAAAAACAGGGCAGGTACCAAAAGGCGGAACCCCTCTACCAGCAAGCTTTACAGCTTTTTAAACTGCAACTAGGAGAGGAACACCCACATGTGGCCACCAGCCTCAACAACCTGGCTTTACTTTACTTTCGCCAGGGCAGGTACAAAGAGGCGGAACCCCTCTACCAGCAAGCTTTACAACTTTTTAAACTGCAACTAGGAGAGGAACACCCACATCTAGCAAACAGCCTTAACAATCTGGCGGGACTGTACGAGAGCCAAGGCAGATACCAAGAAGCGGAACCCCTCTACCACCAAGCCTTACAGCTGTACAAACGCTTGCTAGGAGAGGAACACCCTTCTGTGGCTAACACCTTAGGCAACCTGGCAGCACTGTATCACGCTCAAAGTAAGATCACTTCTGCCCTTGAGCTGTTAGAGCAAGGATTGGAAGTAGAAGAGCGGAACCTCCACTCTAATTTGGTTGCTGGTTCTGAGCCTCAGAAGCTAAAATACCTCGATACTATCTCTGATAGCACAGACCAAGTCATTTCTGTGCACCTCCAAGCAGGTCCCAACAATCCCAGAGCAGCCCGTCTGGCCTTGACTACCGTCCTGCGGCGAAAAGGTCGCGTTCTCGATTTCATCACCAACAGTCAGCAAATCCTTGGTCAACGGTTAGACCCTCAAAGCCAGAGGTTATTGGAAGACCTCAACGCTATCCGTACTCAAATAGCTAATCTGATCTACAACCGACTGCCAAATCTACCTTTTGAAGACTATGAAAAAATGGTCAAGTCTCTGAGGATCAAGTTTCTGATAGAACAAGGCCACCAATTAGAGGATCAAATTAGCCGTCGCAGCCCTGACTTTGGCACAGCTAACCAACCTGTGACTATCGAAGCCATTCAAAAGCTGATTCCAGCTAATACCGCCCTAGTGGAATTGGTCAAGTATCGACCTTTTAATCCTAAAGGGAAAATAGCTAAACGTTGGGGTCCCCCTCGCTACGCCGCCTACGTGCTTCATCGCCAAGGATACCCCCAAGGCATTGACTTAGGAGAGGTTGAGTTGATTGAATCAGACTTGGAGCTGTTTCGTCTCTCTCTTGAAGACAAAGACACATCCACAGCTCAATTGAAGCAAGCTGCACGGCAAGTGGATCAGAAGTTGATGGAGCCTGTGCGCGAACTGTTAGGGTCTACTCGACATATCTTACTTTCCCCAGAAGGAGAGCTCAACCTGATTCCCTTTGAAGCCCTGGTGGATCAGCAGCAGCAGTATCTGCTGGAAAACTATCGCTTTACTTACCTGACCTCTGGCAGAGACTTACTGAGATTATCCGAGGAATCTGCTAGTCAAACTCCTCCGGTGGTGTTGGGCAATCCTGACTTTGACCGTTCTGCTGGTGAATTAATTGATAATCAAAATCATGGCAATGTGGCCACCCGTTCCATTGACCTCTCAAAGCGGGACTTTTCACCATTACCAGGCACGGCTGAGGAAGTAAAAGAAATTGCTAACAAGCTAGGAGTAGCCCCTCTACTCGCTGGTAAGGCCACAGAGTCAGCAGTCAAAGGAGTCAATAGTCCCAGGATACTGCATATTGCTACCCATGGTTTTTTTGAGAATGCTCCCAATCAAGAACTGTCCACACTCTATGACAATCCCATGCTGTTGTCCGGACTAGTGCTAGCAGGGGTTAAGCAGAAGCCTACAGCTCCAGAGAATGGGGTACTCACTGCCTTGGAAGCCGTAGGACTTAAGTTGTCTGGCACGGAGTTGGTGGTCTTATCCGCTTGCGATACCGGTTCCGGACGGATTAGTTCAGCAGAGGGCATCTATGGCTTGCGTCGGGCTTTTGTGATGGCCGGTTCACAAACTCAGCTGATCAGTTTGCGCAAGGTAGAGGATAAAGCCACCAAAGAGCTGATGCTGGCTTACTATCAGCGCTTGCTAGACGATAACATGGGGCGCACCGAGGCTCTGCGGCAGACCCAACTGGACATGTTGAAAGACCAGAGGTATCAGCATCCTTATTATTGGGCGAGTTTCATTGTTTCGGGGAATTGGGAACCGATGGGGGGTGTGGGGAGATGGGGAGATAGGGAATAAGGAATAGTTTTATTGTCCAATAAAAACAGACCTTCTAGGTTTACATCTCAAATACAAAGGCTATATTTAATTTTATTACCCCGATTCCCGATTCCCGATTCCCGATTCCCGACTCCCGACTACCTTTTTAACATGAACAGTCTAGAAGACTATCTACAAACCACTCCAATCATTGATTGGCAACATCCTACAATTCTGGAACTGGCGAAGACAATTGCCCTAGAGCATCAAACATCGAATGGTTACGCAAAAGCCTGTTTTGAGTGGGTTCGAGATAAGATTCGCCATAGCGTTGACTATCAAATGAATCCTGTCACCTGTCGTGCCTCGGATGTACTTAAGTATAAAACCGGTTATTGTTACGCAAAAAGCCATTTGCTCGCTGCTCTATTACGAGCCAATGGAATTCCAGCAGGCTTTTGTTATCAGCGATTGAGTATTAATGACGACGGTGAGCCTTATAGTTTGCATGGTTTCAATGCTGTTTACTTAGATGAATTCGGTTGGTATCGAATTGATCCCAGAGGAAACCGTAAGGGAATTGATGCTCAATTCAATCCCCCAAAGGAGCAATTAGCTTTCAGCATTCGATTTCCTGGAGAAGCTGACTTTCCTAACATTTTTTCTGAACCACTTCCTATAGTTATCGAAGCATTACAGGCTTGCAGTACTTGGGATGAAATGCTTGGTAGTCTTCCAGATGTTTGCTTGGAAGAATTTGAAGCTTATGCGCTACGCGCACGCTACGCGAACAGCTATCAGCTTTCAGCTTTCAGCTTTCAGTAGGGAACAGCGGATCTGGGAACAGGGAACAGGCAAGATGCCCGTTCCACCAATAGGCTTACCTTAAGGGTGGTAATAGTGGAAAATGTGGCAAGGGTGGGTAAAGAAAAAAAAATGAGCGATCGCAAAATTATTAAAGTAAGCGATCGCTACATCCAAAACAAGCAATCTGTCCAGTATTTTACCACTCCAAAACCTAAAAAATATAAGCGATAACGCTGAATGTCACGCTAGAAACTGTAGGATTGAAGTCAGTAACTGCGAATGGCACGATGGTTAAAACCACCTCCAAACTCACGTTTGACCAATACCTGGAATAGGATGACGGTACAGATAACCGTTATGAACTGGTTGATGGGGAGTTAGTACAATTGAATCAAATAAGCTGACCACTGACCACTGACCGCTGACCTCTTACATTACCTTTTTCATCCTAAACCGTTCAAACCCTACCCCACTCAAGAAGACAGTCTCCGGTTCAATAATAGTAAAGCCCTGTTTGAGAAAGAAATACTTAGAAATTCGGCTAGCTTCAGTATAGAGACAATCAACCCCTTGCCTTAACGCTTCATGTTCTAAGTGTTGGTAAATCGCTGTAGCATAACCCTGGCGAGAGTAGTCTTTTGCTGTAAACAGTAAATCAATATGATTAGCGGGATGTAATTGACCAAAAGCCCCTATCTTATTGCCATCAACCGCAACAACTGTTATTCCCATACTCAGCCGTTTTGTAAACTGGTCGGTATCCTTAGGATAAGATGACCAAATCTCTATTTGTTTACTATCATACGCTTCTGAAGCTATTTCCATGATAGCATTTTTGTAGACATCGACAATATCGTTTGTATCTGATACCTGGTAGTTACGGATTAACATCTGTCTCAGAGATTACTATTGCTAGCATGCCTGTTGCCTACTCCCTACTCCTTACTCCTGAAAGAAGTGTAAGCTGTTCTGAGGGCGTTTATACCAATCTACTATGGCAAGCATTAACAACAACTACCTCAAACTGAAAGCTGGCTACCTATTTCCTGAAATTGCGCGACGGGTCAATACTTTCGCAGAAGCCAATCCCGATGCTAAGCTAATCAAGCTGGGGATTGGTGATGTTACTGAACCACTACCAGCCGCCTGCCGCACCGCCATAATCAAAGCTGTTGAAGAAATGGGCGATCGCGCCACCTTCAAAGGTTATGGTCCAGAGCAAGGCTACTCTTGGTTAAGAGAAAAAATTGCTGCCCAAGATTTTCAAAGCCGGGGGTGTGACATTGAGGCTGGGGAAATTTTCATCTCCGATGGCTCCAAGTGCGACACTGGCAACATTCTCGACATCTTTGGCAACGATAACAAAATTGCCGTTACTGACCCAGTTTATCCCGTGTATGTAGACACCAACGTTATGGCTGGTCATACCGGGGATGCTAATGATGCTGGTAAGTATGAGGGTTTGGTTTATCTACCGATTACCGCCGAGAACAACTTCACCGCAGAGATTCCCTCCGAGAAGGTTGATTTAATTTATCTGTGCTTCCCTAATAACCCTACCGGAGCAACCGCTAGCAAAGACTACCTCAAAACCTGGGTAGACTATGCCAAAGCTAATGGCTCGGTGATTTTCTTTGATGCAGCCTACGAAGCCTTTATCACTGACCCAGAGCTACCCCACTCCATCTACGAGATTGAGGGAGCAAGGGATTGTGCCATTGAATTCCGCTCTTTTTCTAAGAATGCGGGCTTTACCGGCACCCGCTGTGCATTAACAGTAGTACCAAAGACCCTAACAGCCAAAGCATCCGATGGTTCAGATGTAGAACTGTGGAAACTTTGGAACCGCCGCCATTGTACTAAGTTTAATGGGGTTTCCTATATTGTACAACGAGGCGCTGAAGCCGTTTATTCTGAAGAAGGCCAAGGGCAAGTTAAAGCACTAGTTAATTTCTATCTGGAAAACGCCAAAATTATTTGCGATCAACTAACAGCCGCTGGATTAACAGTATATGGTGGCGTAAATGCCCCTTATGTTTGGGTCAAAACACCTAATGGTCTATCCAGTTGGGATTTCTTTGATAAATTACTCAACACTGCCAATGTAGTCGGAACCCCTGGTTCTGGATTTGGTGCTGCAGGAGAAGGCTATTTCCGCATTTCCGCATTTAATAGTCGGGAAAATGTAGACGAAGCGATGCAGCGAATTACCGATAAATTCAAAGTGTAGTTGCGTATTTGCGTAGGGTGCGTTAGGGGCGGACTCGAACTCATTTTTTCGGTCGTCAGCGTTGGCACAGCCCGCCCCGTAACGCACCACCAGGTCAAACTATATCCTAAGCTTTACACCCTATATAAAATTATAATTCGCCCCATTTTCCGGTAAATTAAAATCCGCAAATTCCCTACTACCTATTCCCTATTCCCTATTCCCTTTTTCACAAATAAAGATAAAAATTATGTCAATTAAAGTCTACGGTATCCCCAACTGCGGCACTTGTAAAAAAGCATTTAAATGGCTCCAAGATAACAGTGTTGAGTATGATTTTATTAACACAAAAGAGCATCCACCAACTGCCGAGATGATTAGCAGCTGGGTAGAAGCGTTGGGCTCTAAACCCATGCGTAATACTTCTGGTAAATCCTACCGTGAAATAGGTGAAGAAAAAAAGACTTGGACCGATGAGCAGTGGGTTGAAGCCTTTGCCAAAGATGCGATGCTGCTGAAACGACCTCTATTTGTGAAGGATGGCACAGCGGTATTGGTAGGATTTAGGGCAAATGAAGAAACGATACGAGAAAAATTGAAACTATAGCATTTTTATATATAGCAATTTTTATACTTATGAGGTAAAAATTTCTGGGTTTTAGGGAGTAGGGAGCAGGGACTTCGGAGCAGTTAAGAGGCAATAGGCATGCTAGCAAGAAAGGATATATAGTTATCTGACTCCCCATCTCCC
>WTKN01000120.1 GCA_011524395.1 Moorena sp. SS36440bin_2 | reverse complement strand
CCGCGCTGCCTCCCCAAGACCGCGCTGCCTCCCCAAGACCGCGCTGCATCGCTTGACAGTTTTTTTCCCCCAGAATTGGGGGGCTAGGGGGGCGAAACCATACTCAGAATCAGCAACGCCATAAGAAATGCATCGTTGTTTGATTAACTCTTGCCTTAGTAAGGGGGGTTAGGGGGGATCCCTCTTGCCTTTCCTTAAAGGAGTATGTTCACCTATCAAATAAAAATGCTATGGATATGATCAATCTATAGGTGAAGGGAACTCTACTGAATTCCCGATTGTGGGCTGTCGTAGCGTGGCGGTATAGGATCTTGATCTCCGGGCTCTCTTGCCCCAACAGAGGTATCAAATATAGTGTATTTAAAGAATGAAACATCCTCAAATAGACTATTGCTACTAGAGTCAGGTTCGGTAATTAAGTTCCAGGAAGCTGTCTCCATAGCCAAAACCTGACTAGCAGTGATTGTCGATACTGCTGTTATCCCTAGAAGGGAGAGAATTTTGTAACGTTTCATAAGTGGACTCCGTGGGTTCTATGCCAATTCCAACTCGATTAATATATACATTTTTCCCAGATTGATGGCTCAGATCAGGATATTTTCCAGGTTTATGAATCAGATCAGGAAAGTCTCTGAGTGTAGAATATCGTAGCTTTAGCGGCTTTGACGAATCTGCGGAAGGAAAGTTCCCCATGAAGAATTTAGAATGAAGAATGAAGAATGAAGAATGAAGAATTTAGACTTTATAAGTCTGGCTTCTGGCTTCTGGCTTCTAGCTTCTGGCTTCTGGTTTATGGCTTCTGGATCCTATATTCATTCGGGTGCATGTCAGTTTTGTTAATCCCTGATTCAGATCCCCCATTATCCCCCTTAATAAGGGGGACTTTTAAATCTAATTCCCCCCTTTTTTTAGGGGGGTTAGGGGGGATCTATGTACCTAATTACAAATTTTACATGCTCCCTATTCATTCTACATTATCCATTCTTAATTCTAAATTCTAAATTCTTAATTCTTAATTCTAATAACTTTTAACCTTGGCCTTTCGGCCACGCTACGCGAAAGAGCAGAGCTGATTCAATAACTCCTTTGGAATTGTTTCAAAATTTTCTAATATAAAATCCATTAAGGCCAGATGATGCAAGGAATCGGAAGAGGGAGTTTTATAGCGAGCACCTTGGGCCAGCCAGCTGTTTACAGCGTAAGTTGAGCGACAGCAGATGTTAGCGATGTCTTCTTGCTTAACTTGCCATTTCCAGTAAAACTCCTGGGGGGTCATAGACAGTCGCGAGTTGCTGTATAGGTAGATCAAGATTTCTTCTCGCTCGGTGATGGGACGAGGATAGGCATGTTTCCATGTGGATTGGCTCCTGGCAATTTGGGCAAGGCGGTCTAGGGCGTGTTGTCAAACTCGTTGTATCCTAAAAAATACTAACCCACCGAACCTGTAAAGACACCCACAAGATAAGGATCGATGACTGAATTCCAGATTCGCTTAGCTCAAATGTCAGATGTAGAACCTATCTTGGATTTCTGCCAATATACGTGGGAAAATAAAAACGATTACATGCACTTAGTATTGGAGAAACGGATTAACAATCCTGAAAATAAAGTTTTTGTAGTTACTCTTGATGATATCCCTGTGGCGATGCAGGATATTGTTATTTTGTCAAAACAGGAAGCTTGGCTAAGTTCTTTGAGAGTAGATCGTCGCTATAGACGGCGAGGTTTATCTAAATTATTAGATGCACATACAAATAAGTATTTATCTCAAGTAAATGTTCCTATATTACGTTACTGTGTCTTGTCTGACAATGAACTAATGTTGAAAATTATCTCTCGCCGAGGAGATAAAAAAATAGATAGTTATAGTCTTTTTAAAGCTGATACTATTGCTTCAACAACCAACCAGTTAATTCAATTAGACCTGAAAGATTTTGATGAAATTTGGTTTTTAATAATTACAGAAAAAATATTATATCAAAAAACAAATTTTTACACACAATTAATTATTACCTGTCAAACTATTACTCCTGAGTTAGTAAAAAAATGTCTGGTTGGGGGAAAAGTTTTCGGATTAAGAAAAAATGAAAGTTTACGAGGTATAGCTATTCAAAGTTACTCGGAACTTTCAGAGGAAGAGTTTTATATTGGTTATCTTCATGGAGAGCCAGAAATCTTGACAGTGCTTCTCTGTGAATTATGTAAATTAGCCTATTCTTTAGGTAAGTCAGTGGTTAAAGGTCTTTTTCCTTTGAATGATAGTTTCGGCGAGGCTCTTTCCCAAGCTGCTTTTCAAAGAATGAATCAAGCTGAAATAGGGATATATCGCTCTTCTTTAAGAATTAAGAATTAAGAATGTAGAATTAATAATTAATAATTAAGGGTAGGGTGCGTGATAAGACGGACTCGCCCTGATTTTATCAGTAAGTATTGGGACAGTCCGTCCCGTAACGCACCACAGGTTCAAACAGCCAAAGTGAGATGCACCCGTTACTCTTGCCTTTTGCCTTTTTCAGTAATTACTTTGATGACAACCTAAATCCCAATACTATATAACAAGGAATAACTAAAAATCAATAATTGAAGATAAACCATGGACTTGATTTCGATGGATCCGATTTCGATGGACTCTCTTTCGAGAGAACCTATTTCGTTTCTTTCTATTCTTCTTACTGGACTTGCTACTCTTGCGGTTACTTTTGCAAAAGATAAGTTAACAGACTCCATTAAAAATACTTTTGATCAGCTTTATGAAAATTGTATGAAATGGATTGAAGATAAACTTATTAAGAAGGAAAAACATAAGAAGTATTTTAGGAAAATATTTAAATACGAGAAAACTTCACAGAAAGCACAAACGGTCAACAACACTTATATTTATCAAACAGAATCTGATAGTATTCAGTCTAAACCTCTTATTAAAAGTTCTCCCTATTTAGGATTAAACAAGTTTGATGAAAAAGATAGTGCTAAATTTTTCGGACGCAATAACTGGATTAGTGAATTAACAAAACACTTAGAAGAAAAGAATGTTCTCTTGCTTTTAGGTGCATCAGGCAGCGGTAAATCATCTTTAATTCGAGCCGGGGTAATTCCTAATTTAACAAATAATTGGGGTTCATTTACCAATCTTACGTTTATGCCAGATGAAAATCCCTTTGAATCTCTGTATGGCCGTCTCATGCCTATATATGGACAATCAAAAGCGAAGATTGCTAAGGAGGTTGAAGAGGATACCCTGGTTAAGGTTGTCAAATCCCTGAAGCAGGATGATCGCTGGCTGATATTTATTGACCAGTTTGAAGAACTGTTTACTAGGACTCAAAAGTCAGAATGTGACAAATTTGTTGCTAGCCTTGTTCGACTTATAACAGAGTCGGATAGCACGGTCAAGATTGTTATAACCATGCGGGCTGATTTTTTGGACAGATTCAGTACCTATCCTGATCTTGGAACTCTCCACGATCAGCACGGTAAGATGCTCACCAAGATGAAGGATAGTGAGCTAAAGTCAGCCATCACTGAGCCAGCGAAGGAAAATGGTGTAAGTTTTGAAGAAGGTCTAGTTCAGCGAATTACCGATGATTTTAATAAACATGCTGGTTCTCTGCCCCTCCTACAATACACCCTTAATTTGCTGTGGGAAAACGATAACATTGAAGACCGAGTCCTGAATACGAAGACCTATGAAGAACTGGGTGGAGTAAATGGTGCCCTCAATCAGCAAGCAAATAAGATATATCAGAAGCTTGAGCAACAGGAGCAAGAAGCAGCCAAGAAAATTTTTCTTAAATTAGTCAATCTTGCAGATGGAAAATCTACAAATAGAAGAGTCAAAAAGTCCATTTTTGAGGATGGTACTGTTAAAGCAACGGTAGTGGAAAAACTCATTGAAAACCGCCTTCTGGTTAGTCAAGGGGAAAAAGGAGCAGCAACAGTTGAGATTGCCCATGAAGCGTTGCTTACGTCTTGGACGAAACTGGAAAATTGGATTAAGGACAATAGTCAGGCGATCGCTATCTGCAATCGGCTAAACGATGATGCCGCACAATGGAAAAAGACAAACAAGAATGCAGACCTTTGGAGTGGTTCTAAGTTAGAGCAGGTTTTAGAATTTAGAGAAAACGATACCTTTGATTCAGACCTTTTTAGTAAGGATGCCAATCAGTTTATTGATGCCAGTGTTGAATGGCGCGATCGCCAGGAAATAGAAAAAGAAGAACAAACGCAGCGAGAGGTAGAGCAGGAAACAAAAGAAATTCGTAATTTCATTGAATCCTCGAAAAGTCTGTTGGTCTCGAATCAGCCGTTCGA
Source organism: Moorena sp. SS36440bin_2 (assembly GCA_011524395.1). GTDB lineage: Bacteria > Cyanobacteriota > Cyanobacteriia > Cyanobacteriales > Coleofasciculaceae > Moorena. Next base: position 48,943 of record WTKN01000120.1, on the reverse strand, counting down.
TACATTACTCGAAAGCTTAAAGGCTGCAAAAAAACTTAAGGAGTCTCGCCTCCTTCCAGAAGTTGAGTTAGAGGAGTTACGGAACCAAGTAACCAGAACACTGCAACAGGCTCTGATCGCGAATGTAAACGAATATAACCGCATAGAGGGGCGTACAGAAAACATCACGAGCGTCCATTTTAAGCCCGATCGGAAAATGATTGCTACTGTCAATCAGGACGGGGCAGTCAAACTCTGGAGCATCGACGGTGAGGAACTCCAAACGCTGCCCCATAAGCTGCCTGATAATGAGGTAGTAGCACAGGTGATTTTTAGCCCTGAGGACGGTCAGACAATTGCAACTGTTATTACTGACCCAAGCAAAAAGTCAAGCAAAAGGGTCAAACTCTGGACCATGGACGGTAAGGAACTCCAAAGGCTTCCCCATGACGGAAGACCCTCGAATGTGATTTTCAGTCCTGATGGCCAGATGGTTGCCACTCTCAGTGCTGACTACACCGTCACACTCTGGAATAATAACGGTGAGAAACTCAAAATTATCCCGAATCATAGTTTTGTCTACAATGTGAGTTTCAGCCCTGACAGTAAAATAATTGCCATTATTAATAGTGACGATATTGTCACGCTCTGGAGTACGCAAGGTGAGAAACTTAAAACTCTGAAGCATCAAGACGTTTATGGGGTGAGTTTCAGCCCTAATCACCAGATGATTGCTACTGGCAGTTTTGACAACAACGCCAAACTCTGGAGCATCGAGGGTGAGGAACTCCAAACCTTCCCCCATGACGCTTCAGTCTATACAGTGAGTTTCAGCCCTGACAGCCAGAGAATTGTCACTGAGGATAGTAATCGAGTTGCTAGACTCTGGAGTATCGATGGTGGGGAATCCAAAACCCTTGATCATTATAAGGAGATCACTATTGTTCGTTTTAGCCCTAATGGGCAGACGATCGCCACTGTGGGTAAAGACAAAATTATTAAGATTTGGAGCCATGATGGTGAGTTACGCCAAGTTTTGACTGGGCATCAGGCTAGAATCGACAACATCAGTTTCAGCCCTGACGGTCAGATGATTGCTACTGCCAGTTATGACAAGACTGTCAAACTCTGGAGCATCAACGGTCAAGAACTCGAAACCCTTCACCATGATTATCCAGTCAAAGACGTGAGCTTTGGCTCCGATGGCAAGACGATTGTCTATGTTGGTAAGGATAATACGGTGAGATTCTCGAGTCTTAATACTCTGGAGTTCAAAACTATCCAAGGGCATAAAGAGCCAGTCAATGTCGTGAGTTTCAGCCCCGACGGTCAGAGAATTGCCACTGCCAGTTATGATTCGACTGTCAAACTCTGGAGTCGGGACGGTCAAGAACTCCAAACTCTCCAGGGACATGACCATTGGATCTATGATATTAGTTTCAGCCCTGACGGTCAGATGATTGTCACTGGTAGTCATGATTCGACCGTCAGACTCTGGAGTATTGATGGTAAAGAACTCCAAACTCTAAAACCTGAGAACTACCATGCTTTCAAGAGCGTTAGTTTTAGCCCTGATGGTCAGACTATTGCTGCTGGCAGGTTCGACGGTCCTGTGGAAATCTGGAGTCGGGATGGTGAGAAACTTAACACCCTGACTGGACATACAGATATAGTTACTAGTATCAGTTTTAGCCCCGACGGGCAGACCATTGCCACTGCCAGTCGGGACAGGACTGTCAGAGTTTGGAGCATCGACGGTAAAGAACTCAAAACCTTAACGGGGCATAACGATCATGTCATAACCGTAAGTTTCAGTGCTGATGGTCAAAGGATTACCAGTGTCAGTAGCGATGGGGAAGTTAAACTCTGGAGTAGGGATGGGGAAAAAGTCGAAACTATCCCGTATAACGATTCGTTTGAAAGCGTTAGTTTTAGCCCGGACGGTAAGATAATAGCCACGACTTCTGGAGATAACACTGTTCAACTTTGGAGTCACGACGGTCAGAAACTCGAAACCTTGAAGGGCCATGACGATGATGTCATGAGCGTCAGTTTCAGTCCCGACGGTAAGCAAGTTGCCACTGCTAGTGAGGATAATTCAGTGATTCTGTGGAATTTAGATGTTGATAAATGGAATAGTTTGTTAGATAAAGACTTAGATCAGCTAATGGAGAAGACTTGTAAGGTAGTGAGTGATTATTTGAAGAAAAAACCTGAAGGAGATAGCGACAGATATCTCTGCGACTGAGCAAAACTTACCAATTTCATAACCAATCGTAGATGCCATAGTTATCGTGAGATAGCAACACTGATAATAATGAATAATTAAGAATGTAGAATGTAGAATGTAGAATGTAGAATTTAAGTTTCAATTCTTAATTCTTAATTCTTAATTCTTAATTCTTAATTCTTGATCACTGAGGAACTATAGGTTTCAAGAATCTCGATACAATTTGCGATCGCACCCAAATGAGCAATTTCATAACCATGGGTATTTTGGGTAGGAAAACTCAAGCAAGCAGCACGAGCAACATGACCAAACTTCATGGCGATGGAAGCATCAGAACCAAAACCATCAATAACGGCTAACTGAATCGGGACCTCACAACGTTCTGCCGCTTGTCGCAATTCCCGATTTAGCCCTTGATCGTAGATGCCATAATTATCTTGAGAGAGCAACACTGGTGCTGGTCCATCTTCGATGGGATACTCCGGAGACAACGGACAAATTTCCAGAGCAATCAACGCATCTAGAGATTGATTTTGAGTAAAATACAAAGCCCCAATTGCCCCTACTTCCTCTTTTGCTGATGCCACCAAATAAGTATCAACTGCGGGAGTTTTCAACCGTTGGGCTAACGTTAGCAAAATCGCGATGGATGCCTTATTATCCAGGGTATAGCTAGCAATATAATCCTTAAGCCGCACAGGTCTCTTACGATGTTTACCAACCACCATACGAGTGCCTGGACGCACCCCAGCCTCTGCCAATTCTGTAGCACTACATTTCGTTTCAATCCAGGCATCTTGCCAACGTAAAGGAGTATCATCCTGCAAGGCTTTTTGGGGAGATTCATGGGAAACGTGACGTGAGCCAAAGGAGAGAATACCACTAATGGTATAGTTATCCCCCAACAGATCCACCACACCCTCACCATAAACCCAAGGAAAAGAACCCCCCAAGCGGCGCACTTCCACCCGTCCTTCGTCACCAATCCGTTTAACAATGGCACCAATTTCATCCTTATGAGCAGTAATCGCAATGGGACTGGCACCAGCATCCTTACCAGGGATTTTAGCAATGACATTTCCCGCCCGATCCTGCCAAGTTTCCACCCCTAAAGCTTGAAACCGATGCAGTAACAATTGGTCAATTTCCCCTTCCTCACCACTGGGGGAATGGTGCATAACTAATTCTTCTATGGTTTTGAACAGTTGGTCGTAATTGTTAGTCATTGTCAGGAATAGGGAGTAGCGATGCAGCGCGGTCTTGGGAAGGCAGTGCGGTCTTGGGGGTTCCCCCGGAGACGAAACCTGATTACGTTGAGCCTTTATGGTTGGTCGGCTATGCAGAAAAGGGGTAAAACTTATTGATTAGCGTGATTTGCGCCGCCAAAGGGGGTTTCCCCCACTCGCGCTTTGCATCAAGACGGGAGTAGGGAAGAAGAATTGACGAAAAACGCACCATTACTGTCTTGGGGAGCCAATTGCACATCTGATATCATATCCAGATAATTACCCTTAATAAAAATCTCCCCAAACTCCCCAAACTTCCCAAACTCCCCAAACTCCCCACACCTGCCACACTCCCCTGTCTTTCCCGATTCCCGATTCCCGATTCCCGATTCCCGATTCGCGCATTCTAAATTCGCCCATTCCCTATTCCTTCTTCCTGATTCCCTTAGAGCCTATGCCTAAAGCCCCCAAGGCGAATAAACCTAAAGCCATTGCTGGTTCAGGAACATGAGCTGGGTGTGAATGGTTATTATCTGGGTGTGGATCGTTCAATGCTGACAGGGCTAAATCAGCAATAATCCGATAAATACCAGTCGTTGGATGTTGTAAATCCCAGAATAAAAACTCTTCGGGATTCTCACATACAAATTGTGCTGGTATATTCAGACAAGGAGTAGTGACATTTGTCAAACCAAATTCCGTCGGCTGAGCCAGAATTTCCTTAAATATAGAATTAACATCAACGGGGATGATATTGACATCTGAGTCGGCAGTCTGACTGAATTGATCCAGTAGTTCAGACAAACCAGAATTATGGTCTTCTGTCAAGGTGTTGAGGGCATCGGTAGTACCAGGAATACGTCCATCAACTCCTAGAGCAATGGGCGTATTGCCCAAATCTGGCAAGTTAACGACCATAATATTCTTAGCCCCAACATCAGTCAGGTCTTGCAGTGCATCTGACAAATTTGCCAAGGTGGTGTCAGGTTCTGTAAATGGTTCAAAATTGCGTTGGTTGGGTAGATAATCATTAGCACCAGCCCACACTATATACAGAGCATCTGGGTCAGCCGACTGACCGGCTTGTATCAGAGGAACAGTAAAGGCATCAATCTGCGGTTGCAATCCTGGTAAAACTACCAATCCAGAGGAGGTAACAGGGGCAGTTTCTTCAGTGCCTGTAGTAGAACCACCAAAAGCGAAGTTAATGCCTTCAGTAGGAATAGCACCTGAGCCAAGAGTGGTAAACAAAGTAGGGTTTAATTCCAAATCCCCTGCAAGATAATCCACCCAGTTGGGCCCATTGGAAAAACGTCCCTCAAAATAGGGTGGACTGAGGGGAATTTGCTCTGCTGTGGTATTAAACAGATTGCCTTGATCAGAGAGGCTGTCTCCAAAGATATACATCTTGCTAAACAACTCGACAGCATTTGCCTTGAGGGGCAACATTAAAGAGAAAAAGACTAATCCTGTAGCGGCAATTTGTGTCTTCATGATAGTTTGTTACCTTAATTGCAGATAATTATCTCAGATCATGTCCGATTTAATAGTTATCCTTCAGGGTTGATAATAAATTGAACCTTGAAAATTAACTAACCATAAGCAATTAGCAATTAGCAATTCAAAATTCAAAGACATCGGATCAAGCATTTTAGACATGATTAACCGGACTTGATATAGCAGTCGCCAGGGCAGTTAGGAGCGGTGCGACCCCGGTCGGGTTTCCCGACAAGCGTGAATGCGCACCAAGAGACATGACAAAAGTCTCAAACCTAAGTAAGCGCAAGAGTTTGACTCTCTTGGTGCGCATTCTGATAGTGATTAAAAATCACCAGGGTCGCACCGCTTCTGACTTCTGACTTCTGACTTCTGACTTCTGCTATATCATGTCTAGCATTGACACACTAGACAAATCACCACTAATTACTAAGTAATAATAATACCTGTTAGTAATTGTGATTAAGCACAACTAAAAGCTGTTTTAAACTGTTTTTTATGCACCTAATTCGATGGCGTGGCTTTTGGTGCCCCTGATGGCTGACTGGTTTGAGGCTTAATAAACAATGCTTCTTTGGCAGATTGCCCTTCACCCTGAGAACCGAAATACCAAAGCGCTGCTGCTGCTTCAGCACGGGTGACTGGTTTTTTAGGCTGAAACAATATTGTATAACCAAACACTCGGCGAATATTTGCCAAATCGCCATTTCGGAAATCAGCTAAGACGGCTCGCAATGCTTTCGGGTCAATTTCGGCGGTATCTTTGAAGCCCCAGGTTTCTTTCACTGCTTCAATAGAGGCTTTGGGCAAAGCTTTACGAGTATCGAGAGGCACTTTCCACACCATCAGATTTTCCCGAGTCAAGGGTGCATCTGGACGAAACAATACTGCCGTAGAATCGCCACTGAGGGGACTAGAAATTAATCCAGCATCAGCTAATCCCTGAATATACGGAAAATCAGGATCCGTACGAGGCACATCCTGAAATGCAGGTTGAGTAGTTTTGGAAGCTAAACGGATTTGCAATCCTGGACGATTGGCATAGATCCGATTATTCCCATCCATCAGCCAACGGGCATACTGACGGCGGCTTATGGTTTGATTGGGGGCAAACGGAGTACCTTGACTATCAGCATTGGTCTTTGGATTAGCTGTGCCTGGGGTTAAGACTCCCAATTTTGCCAAATCTGCCACATACTTACGCAAATCTTGGGGGACTTTATCCAAGTCAGTAAATTTCTCTGGTTGTCCTGACCTGACCTGAGCTGGCTTACTCACCACCTCAGAGGATGGTTGTGGTTTTTCAGTTTGTGTTGGTTTTTCAGCTTGTGTTGGTTTTTCAGCTTGTGTTGGTTTCTGGGATGGTTGTGGTTTCTGAGCTTTGGTATCCTTACCATCCCGGACGTACTGAATATCAAATGTAGTTACACTGCTGTTGGTAGCAACCGCTGGGGGCTTTGATGAGGAGGCAGCGCTCGATTTGCCAGTAGTGGCACGAGAACGAATCGAAAGGGTAACATCCAAGTCATTACGACGGACGATGAATGTGCCACCATCTTGATCCTCTGGCTGGTCGAGGACTTCCCAGCCTCCCGACTCAAAGGTCTTTTGGTAAAAGTTCTGAATTAAATTAATTGGGTCAGGGGATGACCAAATCGTCAACTTACCTGGACCAGCAGCATCTTTGAGGGGTTGCACTTGTTCCAAGCTTGCTTGTTGATAACGGGGAATCTCAGTGGGGAAGTCTTTTGGCAACGGTACTGACTTCTGTTTCTCGGGAGTAGTTTGAGGCTTATTTGGAGATGGCCGACCCAAGTTTTTGGGTGGGTTATCCTTCAGTGTGGGGTCTGCTCCCAAAGACCGCTGCAAAGCGTCACCTAGGTTAGTGTTGGCGCAGGCACTCAACAAACCCAGAAGACAAACCGCTAAACTCGCACGTAGGACAGAGTGTGGAAACAGCACGGGCATTGTCCAACAACAGTACTCACTTCCTAAACTAACGCAAATTCACAAAAGGGCAATCAACCGTGTTATCCTGGCTGAGTTGCCAAACTAGGAAAGATGTTTAGGGCAAGGGCGAGGTCACAATACCCACTATTGTCAATTTAAATGTCTGTAAATTTAAATCTTGTATGGATGCACAGAAAAAGAAATTAGCAGCACCGAGTGAATCTTCTGAATCTGTTCAGGAGCAGCAAACAGATGCTCAGAGTCAACAAGCGGACAAGGGTGGCACGCCATTTTGGAAGCAAGTACAGGAAAATTTCCAAATTATTGCGATCGCACTAGCCTTAGCTCTATTGATTCGAGTATTTGTAGCAGAACCTCGCTATATTCCCTCGGATTCCATGTACCCGACTTTGGGAGTAGGCGATCGCTTAGTGGTGGAAAAAATCTCTTACCGTTTCCATACCCCAAAACCCGGTGACATTATTGTGTTTGAAATACCGCCACAATTACAAATTTTGGGTTACTCAAAAGACCAAGCTTTCATCAAGCGGGTGATTGGCACATCCGGTGATACGGTTCAAGTCAAAGATGGCAAAGTTTATCGCAACGGTACTCCTCTAGACGAGGACTACATTGCCCAACCTCCCAGTTATCAGATGGGGCTGGTGCAGGTGCCAGAAAATTACTTGTTTGTGATGGGAGACAACCGCAACAATAGCAACGATTCCCATGTTTGGGGTTTTCTAGGTAAAGACAAAGTCATTGGTCGTGCCTGTTTCCGTTTTTGGCCCTTTAGTGAACTTGGTTCGATTTGAACTATAACAGGAGTTTTCAATTGGGTGAGGTACGTAAGTATTCAGCCGTCAGCTGTCAGCTGTCAGCTGACGGCAGTAATTACAATTACCCATTACCCATTACTAATATTAAGGTTGTGTAAACTTAGGTCCTCTACGGGTTTCGGAAACTACTATAAGTTTAACTAATCTATTTTACTACTTAAGCTGGATGCGAATTGGATGGTCAACCTATATAATTTTGCTCAACTAACGATGCTCGCTGTTCAAGCTAATTTTTTAAAGCCTTGAGATCACAAGGCTAACTTTAATCGACATCAGGCTTTACTTTCTAATTATCGGTAGCGACTAGATCGCGATCGCGCTTCTCAAATGATTGAAACACAAATCATTTGTAGGGGCGCTTTGCTTTTGCCCGCAAGATTTGCGCCTAATTATGTGGGTCGGTAGCAAGTGAGAAACCCTTAGGCAAAACTGGTAAATAAATGCTTTTATTTAGATTTATTGGGTAAGTCCTTAGTTATCAAATTCAACCCCAAAAAAGTCTCAAATTTATTGATTAACTTAGTAAGTTTAAAATCCTTATAGTTTAGTAAATTAGTAAATTTTTTTGATTAGTTTTTACTAGCAACTAATTAATATAAATAAAACTTATATATTACAAGATGATGATTTTGTGAATAAAAACAATTCATCCTTTTGTCGAGATAAAACTCTAGTTAAATGTAATGAATATAAACTTGTTTAAAAGGTAATTAATTTTATCTTTTTTAGGTTTACCTATCCTAAGCATATGCGCTACGCGCACGCTACGCGAATAGCTATCAGCCATTGGCCAAATGCCAAGGGTTAAATGCTTATTGTCGATATTACTTTCGAGTATCTAATTTATATCAATTCCAGTAGCATCAGTATTTTATAAAACAAGAGTAATCAGGGACAATTACCAAAACCTCAGACTATCTATAAAACCAAGCAGTCAAACGGAATTGATATCAAATTTTCAAGTATATTCACTGTCTATATATAACAATTGCAGCATTAAAATATCATGATAAAATTACCAATAGCTATGGCTGGTGCAGTAGTTTTTAGCCTAGGAACAATGGGAACAGCCCAGGCGTCATCCTTCCTCTCTACTGGAATTGGACAAGTTGGAAAGATTGATACCTCAACCGGAACATTTACACCATTGAACAAGAACGGTATCACCTTTTTTGATATAGCCTTATCGAATAGTGGTGAGCTTTTTGGTATCACTCCCAGGGCTTTGTATAGTATTGATAAAAGCACGGGTTTATCTTCAGCAATTGGTAACCTTGGTGTGTTTATAAATGCTTTAGATTTCTCGGATGAAAACGTCCTTTACGGTGCTGGAAATGATAGTTTTTATACTATTGATACCTCTAGTGGGGCTGCATCATTAGTGGCTAAAATTCCTAAATTCAAAAGCAGTGGCGACATAGCATTCGATTCTGTAAATAATCAATTTTTTGCCACATCACTCTCTTTTGATGGCAGCTCTGACATCTTGTTCTCTATCGCTAATGACGGTACAGCTACTGAGATTGGTAGTATCGGCTTTAGCGATATATATGGCTTGTTCTTTGAAAATGGAACCTTGTTCGGTTACACAGGTGATCAACAACAGATCACCATTGATCCAACCACAGGAGCAGGTAGTTTTAGTCAGAATGTCGTCGGGGGTGTCGGTCAGCTCTTTGGAGCAGCAGCAGCTGTTCCTAGCAATACTGTTCCTAGCACTACTGTTCCTGAACCGATGTCAGTGCTAAGTCTGCTAGCAGTAGGAGCCTTTGGTGCCAGTGTGCTGTCTAAGCAAAAACTGTAATAGCAACCCTATAGTTAACCGCTATAGTTAATTGTTGAGGATTCATGGTAACCAACCTACACTCGCCTATCCTGGTGAGGGTAGGTTGGTGATCCAACCACTGAGATCCACTGCTAAGGTTTGACCCAAATTGAGTAGGGGGCTTGGGGAAACTGAAGTACTAAAAGAAGTGCTACAGGTACACATTTTACATAGCCAGAGATAGCTGCCATTGCTATCACTATCTTTGTTTTGACTATCTTTCTTTAAATCTTGGCTTTGGATCAGCTGAGGCAAAAGTTGGTTATGGAAGTACTGCCAGTAAAGTTCTTGGCAACGATCTAAGGATAAGGTTAGATTGAGCTGATTGCCTACATCAATCATTTTCTCTAGCCGTTGAATATCGACTTCCACTTCCTCTGGGTTACTCTGGTATAGAATTTGCCATAGCGTACGCAAAATTAACTTTTCTAAGGTTTGCTTGACTTCTAGGGTATCCAACTGACAGTGGAGATGATTCGCTGCTGTTGCGATCGCTTCTAACTCTGCCAACCTACTCCATACCACCTGCTGATCACTGCTATCACTATCTAATGCTCTAATCACAGTAATACAGTGATTGGATATAGCAATTTCTGCTGCTACTTGCAACTCCTTGGGAACAGATAACCCACCCTGATGGAAAGCGATTAAGGCTCTATAATTATCCCGATAAACCTCGGTATAGAGTTGATCCAAACGGGTCAAGGTTTCCTGGGTCAACAGCTGCATAATGCGGTATCGTTCTTCAGAAAACAAATGCTGCAAATTAAAATGTTGCTGCCCAAACAGCTGATTCATTACCAAAATTGTGTCGGCTGCACTGCCTTGGTCTAGGGCATTAAATAATGTGTCCAAGCGCTGGCGGTAGCCTCGACATTCAGCAAGGGGTTGAATACAGCAGTGGAAGTCCCAAGCACCTAGGTATAGCAAGGCAAACACAAAATCACCACTTTCCCTAGTGATCTCAGAAGCCAATTGTAACTGTCCCACAGCTAGGGTTAATGCCCCGATTTGTTTTAGCTGGTAATATTGCTGATGGGCATAGTAACAGTAAATTTTGTCTTCTTGGGAATACTTCTTAAATAGGGAAGTAATGGCGTAGTCTGCTACTACTTGCTTCCAGCTAACCTGGGCTGACAGCACTAGTTGCCGATAAATCTGGTCACCAGTTTTAAAGCATTCCACATTACTGGGTGCTAGAGCAAGGCGTTGGATAAATTCTTCTTCCAGTTGGACTTTAGCAACATCACCAGCTAACTGGATAGCACGGGCAGCATAGCGCAGAATCTGAACTCCTTCTAGACGAGAGATTTCCTCAAAAAACCAACCACAACTGGTATACATCAGCAGAGCATGATGCTGCATTTCCAGCAGTCGTAAGGCATCCACTTGTTGGGCGGTCGTCAGTGGGTGAGTACTATGACGCTCCAGAAAACTGTCCACATTGGCTGGGGAACGGTTCCGAATCACTTGGATATACTCATCCCGCGCTAGCCAAGGGTCATGGAAGAATTGGCTACCAGTCTCTTGATATACCTGAATCAATTGATCCCGTAACCAATTCAGGGCATTCCGCAGGGGGCGACGCCACATTTGGTGCCACTTCCCGTCACCACCACAGCCACAATCATCTTGCCAACGGTCAACCCCATGGGAGCAACTCCAGGCTGTTACTGGCTTCAGTACCACTTCCCAGGTGGGGGGATTAAAGCTAAGGTAGTGCGCAAAGTTGGTTACTGTCCAGTTGCGCTGGGGAAACTCATGGGTAAAAGCATAGGCAATACACTTTTCAGTACCTGTTTTGTGATGGCCAAAGGTTTCCCCATCCGTTGCCACAGCAATCAACTGGGCACTGCGATGATCCCCACGTACTGCTTGACCCAAACGCTTGGCGAAGTGTTCAGTGCTGCTTAGTAAATCATTGAAGCCCATATCTCTGGAGATTGGGCCATCATAGAAAAAGATATCAATAAATTTGCCATTTTTGAGGAAGCAACGGTAAGGGCGAGTAGGGTCAATCTGAGCACCTCCGACTTCCTGCCATGGAGAATTACTATTGTGTTCACTGGTGTGTTCACTGGGAATTGGGCGGCAACGTTGAGCTTGGGAAGGGGCTAGGATAATAAACCGAATATCTTCTGCTACCAGTGCTTCTAAGGTCAGATAGTCTACTGCCGTTTCCGCCAGCCACATCCCTTCGGGTTCACGACCAAAGCGGGAACGGAAGTCCGCTTTTCCCCAACGGATTTGGGTGTATTTGTCCCGTTCATTAGCTAGGGGCAGGATGATGTGGTTATAAACTTGAGCGATCGCATTTCCGTGACCATTTAAGCGTACGCAACTCTTTTGATCCGCTTCCAGAATCCGCTGATACACTTCGAGATCGTAATCTTCCAGCCATGACATTAAGGTTGGGCCAATATTGAAGCTCAAATACTCATAGTTGTTGACAATATCTATCACTTCCCCTTGGTCATTTAATACTCTGGCAAAGGCATTGGGGCGGTAGCACTCATAGTAAATCCGTTCGTTCCAGTCATGAAACGGAGCAGCAGTAGGCTGACGCTCAATGGTATCTAGATCAGGGTTTTCCCGAGGCGGTTGGTAGAAATGACCGTGGATAGTAATATAGACACCTGTGGTGGTATCTAGGAAGTCGTTGTTGAGCGTCGAGTAGTGTTTTATCTTGGCAGTGGACTTAGCAGTGGACTTTATTTCCTCAGCTTGTAAAACTAGCAGTTCAGCTACTGAAGTCATGGGAATATGCATTCAAAAAAACAGCAAGACAGCTAACCCAACCCCAGAACGTCATATTTGGGGCCGGGCAGCGAATACCCTTGAGCAAACTCATACTGGTTTGGCAGTAACGAACAAAAGTAGCGGAGAGTTAGGACAAACGTTAAATGCTTAACACAATGATGAATTCAACCGCAAGGTTTAATTCAAGTAATTCTAATCAGTTTATGGAAATTGCGGTAATTTTATCAATCCTAACCAGATCATAGCAAATTTCTATGGTTAAAAAATATACCCTAGGACTGATGCGCTTGAGAAATCGTTAAGCATCGAAAAGCTTTATTGAGCATAACAGCTACAGAGTAAGGTACTTGACTCTCTAATTTGCCTATCTCAGTTGAGAAGCTAACACGCATCCGAATTTAATCTTTTCATGTTATGAAAGAAACCGTCAAACCATCCGCCGATCTCCCTCGGTGCGCTTTCCATCTCCCCATCAGTCTCAACCCAAAAATTAAGTGCGTGACAGATTAGGGGCGTAACAGCTTAGGGAGACGGGGGGATGGCAAGAGGGATTGACCAAGCCCGTTTCGATGTCTTGATGCAGTCGCTGCCTCCCCAAGACCGTAATGGTGCTTTTTCCGTTGGCGAATTTAATTCGCCAACGGAAAAAGCACCTCTGCATCGCTACTGCCCTAGTCCCTGAAACTGACTAGAATAGTAATTTTTTTGAGGTAAAGAAACCTAAATGCTCACGAAAAACCAAATTTTGTCAATTTTGCTAGTATTTCTTCCCATTTCAGTAGCCGCTGAATTTCTAGAGTGGAACTCGGCAGTTATCTTCATTACGTCTTGCTTAGCAATTATTCCTTTAGCAGCATGGATGGGAACAGCCACAGAAGAAATCGCTGTGGTGCTCGGTCCAAACCTAGGAGGGCTATTAAATGCCACCTTTGGCAACGCTACAGAATTAATCATTGCCCTAATTGCCCTGAATGCTGGGTTAGTAGAAGTGGTTAAAGCCACCATCACTGGCTCTATCATCGGTAACCTACTCCTAGTGATGGGATTTGCGATGCTGCTGGGTGGATTGCGTTACAAAGAACAGGAGTTTCAGCCCATTGTGGCGCGGGTGAATGCCTCTTCAATGAACCTAGCAGTGATTGCCATGTTGCTACCTACAGCAATGGATACCACATCCATTGGTATTCCTAAATCTACATTACAAGAGCTTTCGGTGGCAGTTGCCCTGGTTTTAATTCTGGTTTATGGGCTAACTTTATTATTTTCCATGAAAACCCACACCTATCTGTTTGATGTAGGTATGGCAGAAATGGAGTCAGAAGAAACAGAGCATGGTGAAATTGCCAGTTCCGAATCTAAACATCAACCTAATATCTGGTTATGGGTGGGAGTCTTGGTAGTAGTTACCTTGCTAGTGGCACTAGAGTCAGAACTTTTGGTGGATAGCTTGGAATCTGCCACATCACAGTTAGGGCTAACAGCACTGTTTACCGGAGTAATTTTACTCCCCGTAATTGGTAATGCAGCAGAACACGCCACTGCGGTAACTGTCGCCATGAAGAATAAGATGGATCTCTCGGTTTCCGTAGCTGTGGGGTCTAGTCTGCAAATTGCCCTATTTGTTGCGCCAGTGTTAGTGCTAGCTGGGTGGTTTATGGGTCAGCCAATGGATTTGGATTTTAATCCCTTTGAATTGGTAGCAGTAGCCGTAGCTGTATTGATTACTAATTCGATTAGTTCTGATGGTAAGTCAAATTGGCTCGAAGGAGTGTTGCTATTAGCAGCTTATGTGGTATTGGGACTAGCGTTTTACTTCCATCCAGTGGTTGAAGGATTGGGTTGAGTTAACGCCTAGTGTGTAGAGTTTTATGGATGGGTGATGATGAACAAAGCAATGCTCGCCCGGTCGTGGCTACGGGAACGCAAATTTCAAGTGAATAAACTTGTCATCATCCCTGTCATCCCAGAAAAATCTGGCTATATTAAAGCTAGAGGGGTAAAATGTCAATGATAAATCGGTTTGATTCCTAAGACAAACTGATTGGTAAGAAAAATCATGATCTAAACCACCCCTTTAGCCTTTGCCCTTTGCCCTTCATCCACCCATCTCACTTGAAGTTAACCGAGCACGGTGATGGGATGGATGAGCCACTGAGGACATATAGCCGAGATGCTAGAAGCCGAACAAATATTACATGAGCGCTATCAACTCAAGCAACAACTGGGACATAATGCTGGACGACAAACTTGGCTAGCTGAAGATATAGGAGTGTCACCTCCAGAATTGGTAGTTGTTAAACTGCTGGCATTTGGTGGTGACGTTAATTGGGACGATTTGAAACTTTTTGAGCGAGAAGCACAGGTGCTTAAACAGCTCAATCATCCCCGGATTCCCAAGTATCTTGATTATTTTAACATTGATGACCGAGTACTCTGGTTTGGCTTGGTACACAACTATATCCCTGGCTCCTCCCTCAAGGAACAACTAAATCAAGGTAAACGATTTACAGAAGGGGAAGTGCGCCAAATCGCTGTGGATGTGCTGAAAATTCTTGAATTTCTCCATCAGCTCAATCCAGCTGTACTGCACCGAGATATTAAGCCTAGCAATCTAATTTTAAGGGATGATGGGCAGATTTATGTGATCGATTTCGGGTCAGTGCAGGATCGGGCGTCTAAAGAGGGCGCTACATTTACGGTAGTGGGAACCTATGGTTACGCGCCCATGGAACAGTTTGGTGGTAGGGCAGTACCAGCATCGGATTTGTATGGCTTAGGGGCGACGTTGATTCATTTGCTCACCGGGACTGCACCTGCTGACTTGCCCCAGCGGAATTTGCGCATTTGCTTTAAAGACCAAGTCAACCTCAGTGCTAACCTGATCAGCTGGATTCAGAAGCTGACCGAACCGGCTCCAGAGCAACGCTTCAAAAGTGCGTCTGAAGCAATTCTAGCCCTAGAGTTGGGCATGACACTCAATACTCCCAAAACCAACAAACTGATCAAACTCCCCCGAGCCACCTTTGTGAATGATTCAGGTCAAGGGGGTGTATTGGATGATCGAGTACCCGTACCAGATGAAATCAAAGGCTGGAACTGGGGGGCTTTTTTGATACCTTGGTTTTGGCCTATAACGAATAATGTTTGGATTGGACTGATAGCATGGGTGCCTCAAGTTGGTTTGTTTATGGCGATCGCCCTCGGTGCCAAGGGCAATGAATGGGCTTGGAAAAGTCGTCGGTGGCGGAGTATCGAACAATTCAAAGCTCACCAAAGAGGCTGGGCAATCGTGGGGATTCTCTTTGGCTTACCAGTGAGCGTGATGTTGTGGATATTTGTCTGCGCTTTGTTCTTTGATTTTTAATTTTTAAGGCTCTTCCGTACTTGTTATGCTAAATTAACAGTTTAGGGAAGGGACTTCGGAGCAGGGACTTCGGAGCAGTGGAAAGAGGCAGTATGCGCGAAATTTTTGTTAATTAAATAGCCTCAGAATCCTTCTAGAGTAAGCTTTGGTTTTTTTTTAAATGTAAATTTAGCATACTAGGTACTGAAGAACCATTTTTAATACGTAAATTAATACGGAAAAGATCTAGCTTGTCCCTTCGCGCTGGGAAAAATAGAACTAAAACATGCCAGATACTTCTAATAGAAATATGCCAGTAGAATGGTCAAGAAACAGCAGTATGTATCAAAGATAATAGCGGACCATTCTGCTCTGTGCCACTAACCGCTAATTCGCTATGACACAAGTAAACCCGCTCTGTAACTCTACCGAATAAATCTCGCAAAATTCGCTCTAATCGTTGTTGATCAGCTTGGACTTTATCTTCCTCTGTCCAAGGACGTCCAGACCATTCCTTTAGAAAAAGATGAGCTCCGAAAAGGGTAGCTGCACCACCACTGAGCCAGAGGGAAGAACCTGCATCTAACCAAAAGTGCCAACGGTGGCAGCGGCGAGCGGCACGGTATTGGAAAATAGTAGCTAGGGTGACGGCATTAGTAGCTGTGGGTAGGCGGCGGACGGGATAGGGATTAGCAGTAACGGTGCCACGACGTAGCATCAGAATGAATTGGGCGATAGTTTGGGTGGAACGCTGACGGTTAGAGGGTTGTTGGTTCGTTTGGCTCGAATCATTCACCTTCAACTCTTTTGCCAGGCGTCCATTCACTTCCCAGTAGTGTTGAGCGGTTTCCATCAGTTCCCGCAGTGCTGCTAGCTGTTCATAGGCGAGATTAGAGCCATGCCACAAAAATTTCTGAATAGCGCGGTCGAAAACTACCAAGCAAGAAGGAATCAGACCCTGTTGTTGTTGCTCCCGCTGTAGTTCTAACCATTGGAAAATCTCTGAGTAGGCCGTTGTTGCCTGATGCCCTAACCTATCCCAGCGAGGAAACGACTCCACTGGTAATAGGCGAGGTTGCTCAGGATCAGGAGCATAGCAGTGATCCGCTAATAAACCAGCACGGACAGGATCAATTAGGGTTGCCGGTTGCAGATTTGAACCTTGCCGGTTTGAAGCAACAACTGGCAACCTTTCACCCTTCAACTCCTGTACTTGTGCTTGGCTACTGAGTACTACCAGCATTTGTGCGATCGCATCTCGATTCACTAACCGTCCCAAGCCAGGATACACTAGGGCTAGTAGGGTTAGTAGTCCCTGAACCATCGGTGAGCTAACTAATGGGCGCTGGTCGTTGAGGGGTTCTACAGCAATGCCAAAGTTAGTCAGGATTTCCGTTAAAGTGTAGCGTGCGATCGCATCTAGACCTGGAGCAATGATCGCTATTTCACCAGGCTGCACTTGCCCAGACTTGACCGCTTGACTAATCACCCCAGCCGTTTGCTGCAACAGTTGAGCCCGGGAGGTAGTTTGAATCGATTGGATATATTCAGGTAGACCCTCAATAAACATGGAATTACTACTTAATTCCACTACTTTGTTTGCCAATTCAACGGGCATTGCATCAATAGATAAATCCGGTAAGATTTCGACCAAGCAACGGGATGCCAAATCCGCTAAATAATTCGGGTCAGCATTAAGTCCCAAGCGTACCTGTCCATTAGGATTAAAACTAAAAGCTCCCACAGCCCCTTGATTGAGTAGAGTCTCAAATAAATCCCGAGCGATCGCAGGATAGTCATCCACATCATCCGCCAGCACTGCCTGATAGCGCTGCTGCAAATACTGCTGATAAGTAGGGTCTGGCAACAAATACCGCCAATACAGTTCAGCAATAATCCCGTAGGTTAATAATCCCCTTTCTAGACACCAGCTTTGCCACTCTAGCAACAGCTTTCCCACCGTTGACCAAAGTTCCGGGTTTCCTTCCTCCTCTGGAATCCCGACCGTTAACATGTGGGGAATGTCTTCAACAGGTATCCCACTCACTGCGGCTAATTGTAACAAGTCCAGGAGCCGACGAACTCTAGTGTAATCATTCCCCCCTGGCAGTTGTAGTAGATCATTATCCAGGTCAGTACGCCAGTGCTGGGTGGCTAAGTCCTGCTCAGTTTCAGGACGCAATCGCAACGGAAACTGTGCTTTGATATCCAATCGCCCAATTAACAAGGGCCAAAATAGCATTACCTCATCTTGAAAAAAACCTAAAGGTGTTTTGGAAAGTATGGGATAC
This sequence comes from Moorena sp. SS36440bin_2, assembly GCA_011524395.1. Taxonomy (GTDB): domain Bacteria; phylum Cyanobacteriota; class Cyanobacteriia; order Cyanobacteriales; family Coleofasciculaceae; genus Moorena. Next base: position 31,003 of record WTKN01000120.1, on the reverse strand, counting down.
CGTCCCCGGATTACCTCTGTGAGGCGATCTGCCAACTGACGCCGATTATCGTCATTAGCCGCAAACACTAAAATTCCTGGGGCTTTTGAGGGGGTTCTTTGATATCTTGAACTCGACTTTGGGTTTGACCAATCCAGTCCTCCTTCAACCCATTGGTAAAACTGACTCACAAGGCGAGTTGTTTTGCCAGTGCGAGTTGAGCCAATGATCCACAGTGAATTTTGAACCACGAAATTTTTCTTTAGGTAATTTGTTATCATACCACAGGAACTAGGATGTAATAGTTCTAGGAATAATTAGGGGCAAGAATGCACCCCTTAGATGTTCAGAGTATGAACCTAAAGATTTGATGAATCTTCAAACTATCTTACGCACAGCTAGACAATGGTTCTTCAATACACCAGAGAGAGCCTTGGATCAGGCATACAAAGCGGCACTAAAAATTAAAGCAATTGAAGATGAATATTTTGGAGGTCAAAAAATCTCCGCCGATACCAGTCAATATAGTAACAGCGTCATTGCCTATTTTGAAGCAGAAATTAATAAATATATAAAAACTATTAACCTTAGACTAGTAGAATTTAAAACCAGTCGTTCTGTTATAACAAATTCTGAATTAACCGGATCTAATCCTATTGAAAGTAGTCAACAACAAGCTAGGGAAAATTCTCAGTTATCAGAATCCATCGACCTCAGCGATCAGCAGTCAATAATTATTGAAAAATTAAATTTTATTGATGAAATACTCAACAAGTATGCGCCACCAAAACCAGAAACAAACACCGCAGCCTTGATTCCCATAAACCAAAAGCCAGATACTCAGATTACTAACCCCAATCCAAGACAGGTTATCAAGCAAAATTCCAATCTTCGAGAAGCTGCTTATTTGGAATCAGACAACAAGTCATCTCGAAATAATCAAGGAGCTAACTCCAAGAAAGTAACGGATAAAACCGGTGTATTACCTAGGTCAATTGTAGGAACAGTAAAAAGAATTCAACAGGAACTCGATCCACGAGCTGAAGATAAAGTTGTCAAAACCTTTCGTCGGTCTCAACGTAAAACCGTAATCTCTATTAAATTTATCCTAATTTTAACTATTGTTCCTATTTTAACTCAGCAAATTTCTAAAACGTTTCTAGTTAGTCCCATAGTTGATCACTTTAGAAGTAACAATGAATCAGCTATTTTTTTAAATTATGAGATGGAAGAAGAAGCTCTGGTAGAGTTAAAAAAATTTGAAGAAGAACTCCACTTTAGAAGCTTACTGGGGTTTACTTCTAAACTATCTGATGAGGAGATGGAAGAAGAGATTAAGCATAAAGCTAACGAACTGGCAGAAGACTATCATAATCAAGGATCTAATGCCATTAAAAATATTTTCGCTGACATTATAGCTCTACTTGCTTTTGCCTTAGTTATCATCAACAGCAAGCGAGATGTAATTATTTTAAAATCGTTTATGGATGATATTATCTATGGGCTTAGTGATAGTGCCAAAGCGTTTATCATTATTTTGTTTACCGATATCTTTGTAGGATTCCACTCTCCCCACGGTTGGGAAATAATCCTAGAAGCCCTATCCCGACATTTAGGAATACCAGAAAGTCGAGAGTTTATATTTTTGTTTATTGCCACATTTCCAGTTATCTTGGATTCAGTGATAAAATATTGGATTTTCCGGTATCTGAATCGGATATCTCCTTCAGCAGTAGCTACCTATCGCACCATGAATGAATAATAATGGCTATACCGTATTTTTATGCTAAATAAACAGTCTGTAAGAGGGAACAGGGAACAGGGAACAGGGAACAGGGAATAGTGCTAAGAGGCCGTATTCCAAAAATTTTGTTAATTGAAGATGAAGAGCATAATTTTTATGTGTTGATACAGTCACTCATGGGGGTTTAGCTAAAGACCGCTTAGGTACGCTTGTACAATCAGCTTTATAATTTTTTAACTTAAAACTTAGGATAAACAGTATTGAATAAGCATAATACTATAGCCGTAAAACTAAAGCTTAAGAAATGTTTATTTTACCTATTCCCTGTTCCCTATTCCCTGTTCCCTATTCCCTACTGCCTGACCCAATTCAAAACTATTATATAAATTTTTCCGATGTTTACACTTTCCAACTTACAACGTGAGCATAGAGATAAGCGATTGTTTCAGACATGATTGACCGCACTCCTTGACTAGAAACCCACCACTGTTTTGGTTCATAGTCAAGGGAATTAGCGGCTATTGCTCCAACTTTAATCTCAGGAGCAAGAACTTGCTTAAATAGCATCCAACTTCTGCGAGTATGAACATCAAACGAATAAAGATTAATAGATTTTATTGATTCATCAGACGTTAATAGCCACTCCCTTAAGGCCTGAACCGATGCTAAGGTACGATTGACAGTAACATGTGGTGCTGGAACAGCAACTAATTTATTTGGCTCAAAACCCAGTGCGATAAACGTTGCGGCAGTCAGTTCAGCATAGCTTTTATACTCTGACAGATAATATCCTTTACGCAGAGGAAGGCCAGTGGTGATTAATTTTTGATAATTACCCCGATTAAATTCTTCCATGGCACCTTTTAAGGCATAGTCCGGTAGCCATCCTTCTACTACTAATGCATCAGCGTTAATGGGCGAATTAATCGACAAAAATGGGTGGATATGAGTTAACATAAAGAGACTACACGTAATAATCAAAAAAATATTCACAAACCATCCTTTAACCGTTAAACCCCACTGTTTTCGCCTACATACTAAACGCATGATTGGGACTTTTTATGAAAAATTATCTCGTGAATAGTCACTAGTTATTAGTGAGCACAAATAAATTATTTTGTGCTCACTAATGTACGGTATAGTCTACGGTATAGAAAACCGTGGTCACCTAATAACTGATGACTAATAATTACTGATGACTAATAAGGTTTAGAGCATCTCACGTTTCTACTACTTACCAATCAAAGTCCCATCTGTCCGGATTTTTTGAAAAAGGATGATCGTTAGTCCCCTTGCTTCCTTCGTTTATAGTATTGTTTTTTGGTAATTGACTAATGAGTAGTAGCTGATTAATTTTCTACACGCTTCTTTTTGAGATATTCAAAAACCGACTTATCACCAATATCAGGTGGAATCGGTTGCAATACTTTACGCAGAGCAAACACCATAAACAAAACCGCCCAGAGTCCTAGGAGAATCATCTCCCAATCTGTAGACCAAAATCCCACGATATGTCCTAGTAGCAGCATAGGAACTAGGGGAGTTAGGAATTTAGTTTCCAAGCGATTAAAGCAAAATGCTTCCTTGAAATAAATTCCGGTTAACGCTGCAAAGGTAAAACCAATTCCGAATAGAGAAATAGGATGGTTATAAATGTATAGAGCAAGGGGCTCATTGCTGGAAAATGCCAGTACAATGGCGGAAATGCAACCAATGCCCCAAAAGATTTGTAGTAGGCGGTGCAGGGGAGCTAGATAAATATGAATGGTGACTAAGCTAACCCCTAGGGCAAGGCAGAATAAGCCATAAAGAGGAGTCAGGACATTTAAAATACTTGGGCTAGCTCCCCGCAATAGAATTAAATTACTCGCGATCGCAAAGCTCAAGGCTGCTACCACTAAGCCAGCGCGGTAGATAACTACCCCAATGCGATCGCTTTCGGTAATGGTAAATTCGCCAAACTGACCTTGGTAAACTACCGGTTCAGGCGGTTGTAGTGATGTGGTCATAATATCCTGGAAAGGAACTCTGTACTAATGAACATTCTAATTTTTAATGCTTAATTCCACTGTATCTCCCCAATCCAGCTGTAATTGAGACTTAGCACTCCCACCGTTAACAGCGATTTCCACCCAACCATGACTACCAATTAGGGCAACGATCTCTCCAAGTGGGCAATTGCTGTAGGTTTGAGTATGGGGAATAATGCGATCGCTTATCTTAACCGACCAAGTTTTGCCATCAACCTCAGCTCCTGGGATATTGGTGATTAAATTACCAAAATGGTCAACATATTGGATAGAACCAATCATCCCATCATCGGTTAGTGTTTTTGTTGGTATATCTAGCCTTACCAAAGTGTTTGGCTCAATTACCTCTCCCAAGCTTTGTATTGGTAAGCCACTAGCCAAGTGAGCTCCAACACTAGCAAAGATATCTCGACCATGAAACGTAGTGCTAGGGTTTATCGTGCGCCAGTAGGCTGAGTTGCTTAGCTCAACTGCTGCCATGACTGGGTATTGCTCCAAAACTCCACTGAATAGCCCATTATCTCGACCAACCAAGAAACCCTGTGAAAGTTGGATAGCGATCGCTCTGCGGTGACTGCCGACTCCTGGATCAACCACCGCCACATGAACTGTCCCAGCTGGAAAGTAGGGATAGGCATTGATCAAATTAAACCGAGCAGCGGCTAGGTTTTGAGGGGGGATTTGGTGAGTCAGGTCTACTATAGTCAAAGTTGGGTTAACTTGGGCAATGACACCCTTCATCACACCCACATAAACATCTTGTAAGCCAAAATCACTCAGCAGAGTAATAATCCGATTCTGAGGCATTGTTATCTCAAATCCAGTTGACTGATGATCATATCCCTTCTCAGGTAATCGGTAATGGGTAATGATCCAAAATTGTGATGAGCTTCAAAGGCTTCCAACTTTAAACCTTAAACTTTAAACTTTAAACTTTCAAGCATCAACCGCTTTTTAAGCCTGAAGTATGAAGTATGACCTATGAAAGCTCAAGCTGAAAGCTCAAGGCTGAACGGATGAGTTAGCATAAGGATTAAATTGAATACTACTTCTTAAGGCTAATCTACCCGAGAGCAAAGGTTCACTAATTATGTCTATGGACACATTACTGACAGAGGTATGGAAAGCTTGGAATAGCCACAATGGCTGGATGGCTTGGAATTTGTTTCTAGCATCAATACCATTAGCTCTAAGTTTTTGGCTATTCCGCAGTAAATCTGGCTTACACTCCGGATTATGGTGGATAGGTTTAGGAGTTTTTATCCTATTTTTGCCCAATGCGCCCTATCTGCTCACCGATGTAATTCATCTAATTGAAGCCATTCGCACCAATTACTCAGTATGGACAATTACTCTAGTTGTTATTCCCCAACATCTGCTAGTTATCCTAACCGGTTTTGAAGCTTACGTTCTATCTGTGATTAACCTAGGTGAGTATTTGCAGCGGCAAAGGTTAGGAAAGTTGATCATCTCAGCTGAGTTAATTACTCATGGTCTGTGCGCCTTTGGTATTTATCTAGGACGATTCCAACGCTTCAACAGCTGGGACTTGGTTGCTCAACCCAATAGCTTAGTCAAGGGCATGATTGATGATTTAACCTCGAAAGGTCCACTACTAGTGATGGCCGTAACTTTCGTGGTGCTGATAGTATTTTACTGGATCATGAAGCAAATAACCTTAGGAATTATGATCAGAATGCGCCACCAACTTTCTGGCAGCGCAGCTTCTAGATAACAGATTTCTGGATAACAGATTCACAGCTTCCAAAGTTTTATGGCTGATTACATTCAGCCTTTTCTTGACTGAAATCTGGCGTAGTATAGTTTTCCCTGTTGCGGTAGATATAACCGTCAGGTTCATTATTGAAGATGACACCATTGGTAACTAACCCCAGAACATTTTGACCTGAGCTTTTGAGAATTTCCATAGCCGCATTAGCGCTGGCAGAATCTGTTTTTTCAGGTCGGGCTACCAGTAAAATGCCATCAGCCATTTTGCCCAAAATTGGGGCATCAGCCATACCAGATAATGCTGGAGTATCTATGATAACGCAGTCATACTCTCGTGAGAACTTCTCTATCAGTAAAGCCATCTTCTGAGAGTCGAGAATAGCCACAGGATTTGGAGGAATTACCCCAGCCATCAGAACATCAAGACCAGTCATTACTTCCCGTTTAGCCTGATTAAATTTAGCCTCACCTACCAGAATATTACTTAAACCCAAGGAGTTAGTTAGTTCCCACAGATGATGTTGAGATGGATAGCGCAGATCAGCATCGATTAGTAACACCCGGCGTCCTACTTGAGCCATAGCCGCAGCTAAATTAGCACAGACATGGGACTTGCCTTCCTTAGAAACAGAACTGGTTACTACAATCGATTGCAGTGGTCGATCAGAACTGATAAATTTCAGATTCGCTTGCAGAATTTGATAGGCTTCACCGATGACAGAGCGGGGCAAATCTCTCGGAAAAATGGGGAAAACATTATCTTGAGACGATCCTGCAAAATAGCTGGTACTGACCAGCTTGCCGTAATCTGGAATAACTCCTAACAAGTGATATCTAAACAACTGTTTTAACTCTTTGAGGGTATGAACCGATCTGTCTAAGAGGTCGATCAAGAAAGCCGTAGCGATCGCAACTAAGATACCAGCAAAAGCTCCCCCTGCCAGGATCAGATTGATTGGGATTGGAATCGGTTTTTCAGGAACGATCGCCTCTGAAATAACACGGGCATTACCGACATTTTGATTTTCCGCAACTCTAGTTTCTTGTAGTTTGCTTAACAAAATTTGGTAAGTTGCTTGTGCAGCAGCTACCCGTCGCTCCAGTTCCCGCTGATTCTGTTCTAGTTTCGGTAGGACTCTAGACCGCTGTTTGTAATACGACTGAGTATTCCTCAGAACAGCTAGTTGGCTCTTTAGCCCTAAACGCTGTACCTCGGACTGAACCAGTTCTGCAGTCAGTTGTTGCTGGATTGGTCCAAACTCTAACAAACTCTTAACCGGTGGCGCTGGTTGTTGGCTACCAATGACCTGAGCTATTCGCTCTTGTAGTAATTTTAATAGTGCAGCTTCCTGAAGAGCCAACTGAGCCACTGTCGGGTATTCATCTTTGAAGCGGGTGCGCTCCACTGCTAAGTGAGCTTGTATCTCTTGGAGTTGTGTCAGTGCCTCCTGCACCCCAGTAGACTGGCTTAAAGACGTAGCTGCCACAGCTTGTTGTGCATCCAGACCGATCTTATTGCGCAAGCCCTCAGACTCAGCATTTATCTGTGCTAACTGAGCCTGAAGTTGAGAAATTTTGTCCTCTAATTTGGCTATCGACCCAACTGTAATGCTAGCTTCTTGTTGCAAGTCTAGTATTTGATTAGCTTCTTTGAATCTACGCAAATCCGCTTCTGATTGGCTGACAGTAGCTTCAACTTTTGGGAGTTGTTTCTCAATAAAGTCACGAGCGGCTACAGCTTCTGCTCGGTTACTTTGGATATCATTCTCTATGTAAACCTTAATCAGTGTGTTAACGATCCTTTCTGCCCAAGTAGGATCATAGGATTCATAGGAAATGGTTAGGATATCTGTCCCCGGAATTGGTTTGACACTCAGTTCTTGTAAAATGAACTCAGGAGAGATAAATTTACCGTTTTCATCCCTGAGGTTGAGAGCTATGATTGTTTTTTCTATAATTGGTCTGGAAAGAATAATTTCTACTTCCGTAGATAAGGGGTCCCTCTGACGAGCAACATTATCAATAGTGCCAGTTGGATTATCCAACCCGGTCAAAGAAGAATAATTATCTGTCTTTAACAACAGTTGAGCTGTTGCTAAATAAGAAGTTTTTTGAGAGAAGGCATACCATGCCGCCAGACCAAAAACACCACCAAAGGCTAGGGTAGCTGGCAAAAAACGCCGTTTGAAAACTAGCCAGTATTTATGAAAATCTATTGAATCGTCTATAGCTTCCATAATTGCTCAGGAAAAAAGTTTAATACTCACTGAAAAAAATAGTAGATCACTCACCCTTTTTTCACCGTCAGAAGCTAGGTATTGTTTTAAACTATATCTATAGTTAGATGCTATCGTACTTAAATTAAATTATGATGTTGGTTGATTATAGTTAATTCCTTTAGAGCTTTGAATAAGAATAAAAAAAATTTACTATCTTGTCTATTTTATTTTAGTGTTAATTTTATAATTTTTTATGGTAATGGGTAATAGTTTGCTAGTCCTCAAAATTCCCAGTTACCCATTACTAATTACAAACTTTTGCACTATTAATTAATGCTTCCAGACATGATATAAATCGTCTTTTGATTACTCTTGTACTAAAGTTTATCTGCTTTTCCCTTCGAGGGCGAAGCATTTGTATACAAACTGGCATTCGAGCGAGCTACTCTTTAAGCTACATATCCAGGTACAAATACTTCGCCCCAACCTACAAAGGGTTTGGATAGATTTAGCTAGCGTGTTGTCGATACCAGTCGATAGTATTCTTCAACCCCTGCTTAAACTCCATCTCAGCAGTGAAGTTAAACTCCTGCTTGGCTCGTTCAATATCCAGACAACGGCGAGGCTGACCATTGGGTTTATCAGTTTCCCAGACAATTTCTCCCTTAAATTCCATCAATTCGCAAATCAACTCAACTAAATCGCGAATTGAGATTTCATAGCCTGTACCCAAATTAACTGGCTCGGGCTGATGGTAATCCGTGGTAGCCATCACAATACCCCGTGCTGCATCGGTTGAGTAGAGAAACTCACGGGTAGGACTGCCATCACCCCAGGCAGGCAATTTCATGTCTCCCTTTTGTTGGGCTTCATAGACTTTACGAATTAGGGCAGGGATTACGTGGGAACTGCTGGGGTCGAAATTATCTTCCGGACCATACAAGTTAACCGGTAACAGATAGATGCCATTGAATCCGTACTGTTGCCGATAGGCTTGTAGCTGGACTAAAAGAGCTTTCTTAGCAACCCCATAAGGGGCATTGGTTTCTTCGGGATAACCATCCCAGAGGTTATCCTCTTTAAAGGGTACTGGTGTGAATTTGGGATAGGCACAGATGGTACCAACACAGACAAATTTTTCCACACTAGCTTCATAGGCGGCATGAATTAGCTGAGTACCCATCATTAAATTGTCATAGAATAGCTCAGCTGGCTTTTCTCGATTAAGACCAATGCCACCAACGTGAGCAGCAAGATGAATGATGATATCCTGCTGATCCACAGCTCTTTGACAGTTCTCTAAAGAACGCAGGTCATAATCAAGCGATCGCGGAATAGTAATCTTCTGTGCATCCGCTCCAGCTTTACACAACTGATCCACTACCTGACGTCCTAGAAATCCAGCTCCACCAGTAACTAGAATCCTCTTATTACTAAGATTTAAACTTTCCATTTATTTGTCATCCTTGCCTAGCTTTTGGAGAACTATCACCGTCTGGTGCATCGCAATGCAAGCAGGAATATACTGAGTCATTATTCAACACAAATCCTATACATCCGGATTTGTGCTTGCTGATGTATTGGCTTGCACCAGCGATGCTACCTTCACAGTCAGTCATAGACTAACGGATTAGTCAACCATTGTAGCTACACCTTGACGGATATAGGCTTGATCATTCAACGGTTTAGTACTCTTGCCGTTAGCGCTCGACAGACCCAAGGCTTGTAAATCCGCTTCTACCATTAAAGCTACCAACTCCTCAAAGGTTACAGATGGCTCCCAACCCAGCTTCTGGTTTGCCTTGGTGGGGTCACCAATCAGTATATCTACCTCAGCAGGGCGCAAATAACGCTTGTCAAACTCCACATAATTATTCCAATCGAGATTGACATATTTGAAGGCAATCTCTAAAAACTCCTTAACTGAGTGGGTTTCACCAGTAGCTACCACATAGTCATCTGGTTTCTCTTGCTGGAGCATCAGCCACATGGCCTTGACATAGTCCTTCGCGTAACCCCAGTCTCGCTTAGAATCAAGATTACCCAGGTAGAGTTTTTTCTGCTGACCTCCGACAATTCGGGCAATTGCTCGGGTAATCTTGCGGGTTACAAAGGTTTCCCCTCGACGGGGTGATTCGTGGTTAAATAATATACCATTGCAGGCAAAGATGCCGTAGGATTCACGATAGTTGACAGTTTGCCAGTGAGCATACACCTTAGCACAGGCATAGGGAGAGCGGGGATAAAATGGAGTAGTTTCCTTTTGGGGTATATCCTGTACCTTCCCAAACATCTCAGAAGAACCAGCTTGATAGAAACGCACGTCGATACCGGTGCGCTGACGATAGTCCCGAATCGCCTCCAAAAGTCGCAGAGTACCCATTCCCACCGAGTCAACGGTATATTCTGGGGAGTCAAAACTGACCCGAACATGGGATTGAGCCCCTAAGTTATAAATTTCCGATGGCTGAACCGCCTCTAAGATCCGGCGTAGGGTCACACCATCAGTCAAGTCACCGTAGTGTAAGAAGAACCGTGCGTTTTCATTGTGGGGGTCTACATAGATATGGTCAATGCGATCTGTGTTGAAGGTGGAGGTTCTTCGGATAATACCGTGAACCTCATAGCCCTTTTCTAGCAACAACTCACTCAAGTAGGAACCGTCTTGACCTGTAATTCCAGTGATTAGCGCTCTCTTTGGTTCCGTCATTTTTTACTTTTCCTGTAACGTAATGTGGGCAATGTTGGTAGATATTGCTTCCCGAGAAAATCTCCCATGCAAACTTCCCAGTTTGCATGGGAGTTAATCATCACCAGGTTAACTCAAAAATTTATTTGTGGCTGTAGTGAATTTACCGTAAATAAACTCTCAGTAAAAATTTCACATATTTTCCACAGAAAGTATTAAATTATAGATTAATAGAATTATTTAAATACTCAAATAGTGTTGATATAAATATTTTTTTATCTTAGAGAATAAGGATTTTTTTATTTTTTTAAAAATAGTTTGTTTATGATTTTTTCATAATCTGAAGCATACTAGTTTAATAAATGCTTTGCCACTAAGGCAGTATTATTGCCTATCCATCAGTAATAAGCATACCAACTAAGAGGGTGTATTTAACGTTGAAGATTTACAAAGCCATCATATTTTTGCAGGTAATAAGTTTCCCATTTTATGATTATCATCATGTTAAGCATAAAGATATATAATCTCGTCTCGTAATGAAATCAAAAATGTTGTTTTAACAAAAACTATGATCCAATGATTACTAAATTCTAAAAAATAATCCGCCGTTATAGTCTAGATTGAATTCCGCAATTACTTAACGTTATTTTTAAATTAATGATTTTATTTATAGATAATAGCAAATCATATAGTCAAAAAAAACTCTGAAAAATACTTTATAATTCATGCAGTTTAACCAGGAATTTTATGACTTTAGCAAGTGTCCGTTCGTTCCGATATTATGTCTTTTTAAGAAGTGGTACGTCTAGATACTTTGTAGATTAAAAATTGGTCAATATGGCTAGATTTGAAGATTTTGGTAAAAACTGCAATAGTACTTTTCCACAAAAAGGCGCTTACTAGTAACATCAGTTCTATCTAACCAACTTTGTCCAGGAGTCAGGAGTAGGGAAAGGGTAGCATGGGCGCACCTAGTGGATAAGCTTACCGTTTAAAGTATCGGTAAAATTTCCTAAACCAATAACAATTTCTATCCTCAGAGAGAGATAATTTTGTTCAACACTTGGGAATATTCACAATAATAATTAGTTAGGGTTATTTTTCTACACTGGGAAAAAAAACTATGGTTATTGAGTTAACTGTTGCCATCCCAACATACAACGGTCAGAAGCGTCTACCAGAAGTCTTAGACCGACTGCGAGACTGTTGCCAGCAAGACCAACTGAACTGGGAAGTTATTGTTATTGACAACAACAGCACTGACGGCACTGCTAAGCTTGTTGAGGCTTATCAAGCCAATTGGCCAACGCGATATCCCTTGAGGTATTGTTTTGAACCGAAACAAGGAGCAGCTTATGCCAGATCCCGTGCTATTCAGGAAGCTAGAGGTGAACTAGTGGGTTTCCTAGACGATGACACGATTCCATCAATGTCTTGGATAGCTGCTGCTTACGCCTTTGGCAAATCTCACCCTACTTCTGGTGCTTATGGTAGTCAAATCCATGGTGTTTTTGAAGTCACTCCTCCAGCAAATTTTGATAAACTTGCGCCCTTTTTAGCAATAACTGAACGTGGTTGTGAGCCATTACTTTATGAACCTCACAAAAAATTACTACCACCTTCAGCTGGGTTGGTTGTGCGAAAACAAGCTTGGTTAGAGAGTATGCCCTCTCGGCCTATTTTGACTGGGCGAACTAAGAGCAGTATGTTAACTGGGGAAGATTTAGAGATGCTGTCTCGTATCCAAGCTAAGGGCTGGGAAATATGGTACAATCCTGCTATGGAAATTGAGCACAAAATCCCTAGCTGGCGTCTGAAACGTGAGTATTTAATTCCATTTTTTCGTGGGATTGGTTTAAGTCGTCATGTCACCCGGATGTTGAGTGTAAAACCTTGGCTAAGACCGTTCGCAACTCTGGCTTACATGACCAACGATTTGCGCAAAATTACCTTTCACTGGCTCAAGCACGGTGGTTCTATCCAGTCGGATTTAATTGCAGCTTGCCAAATGGAGTTGTTTATGAGTAGTCTATGGAGTCCTTTTTACCTCCGTAAACATGGGTATTTTGCTGAGTATGATAACTAGTTCAAATAACTAGTTATTTGAACTAGTTTAAAAGCTTTAACAGGGGGAATAAACTGGGAGAGGGAAGTCATAAATTGGTCATAAATTGATTATGATTATAAATTGTGATATTATACCGGAAATAGGCAACACCTAAAAATGCGATTGGCCGTAGGCCACGCTAAAAGCGAACGCGTTTTGCTGCTGAGATGGGATTTTCTTGAAATACTCACGTCCCTCACGCAGATCGTCTAGTTCTGACTAGTTTTGATAACTGATCTGAGTAGCGAGGGTGGAGCAACCCCAGTACCTCCTGTTTTTTGTAAGTGAGAGTCAAAGCATCCATAATCCCTTCGAGCCATCCTTGCCGATTTCTAAACAGCCAACGCTGTAGTTCTTTTAGGGGCATTCCAGCCACCGCTTCAGTGGGCAAAGTAGTTAGAATTTCGAGAGGAACAATAAAACCAAGAGACACTTCCCCATAGGTAACCATAGGTAATTCAGTTCCTGACTGCCAGCGTGTGCGATCAGAACGTGCCTTGGTAGAAAGTTGGGCAAGGGAAACTTGGTGGTAAAGAAAAGTCATAGTTATCGATTCAATGTTTTCCCATGCCATACTGGAAAATCCCAGCTGGCATCACTAAAACTCAGAATTCCCAGCTAGTCAACACCTGTAACTAAACACCTGTAACTAACAGAGTTTCTGAACGAACGCAGATGGCACCCTTATCCAAATCTTGGCCTGTTCACGTCTTTGTGGTTTAACCACTTTTGGTTGAATTAAAACCCCATTATCCATGCTGCCATTTTTACTAAATTTCACCCTGGCTCAAGCCACCCCAGCACCAACACCTCAAGTAGAAATCGTGCAACTCCAAGAAATACGCCCTCTACCAGGACAACTAGATAATGTACCCGTATTTAACAGCAACAGTCCCGAACTAGTACAGACTGAAGGAATTTTACTGTCCACATTTCCCCCTTCTGATAAATCCAACCCAGGGGCTCACTTAAACTTTCCATTTCAGGGGCGCTTTGATATCTTTGCCCACCATGTTGCCAAAGCACCCACCCTAGATGATTTGCGCACCCTCTATCTGGGGATTATCCTCCACAATCCGGGCAAAGAACCAGTAACAGTAGATATTATTGAGGCAGCTAGTTACCTGAGTCAGCCTGATGCACCATTTATCGAATTACCCTCCCAAGTAGATAATTCTTCCGGTAGAGTTTACGCTGGGCCTGGTAGCCGAGTCATGAGTGATATCCTCCGTGGAGGTAGGCAAGACGGATTTCCTGCCCAATTGGTGATTCAGGCTCAGCAAAGCCGCATGTTGCTGAATCTCCCAATTCCAGTGCGAACCTTGACACCACCGATTAATGGTCGCTCAACGTTGATGCGGTTATACAGTGATGGAAAGGTATACGCCGCTAGTCTTGCCCAGTATGCACCTAAGAATAGCGATGGCAATGAACGCTCTCCTACTATAGCTCAATGGCAGAATTTATTAGAGCAAGGAGAGTTAGCTGGACCACGCGATCGCGCCCCGACTGCTCCGATGGCTACTACTGGTTCAATTATCTACGGTCGAGTGGCAGGAGTAGCCCGAGGCTCTAGATGGCAAGCTCAGTTGGTGGATAATTCTACTGCTCAATCTCTAACTATTCCGCAACCGGGAAAAGCCTTTTCCTACGGACTGAGTACCCTCCATCACGGCAGATTAGGTACTGGTCAAATTCAGAGTGCGCCGATGTTAGTCCGTTATCCAGATACGGCCTATTTTGCCCATGGTAACTATGGGGTGCAATACAGCCTGACCTTGCCACTGATTAATCCCACCCGGGATACTCAAACGGTCACCCTGGCTCTTGAGACACCGATTAAACAAGATCAAATCCAGGGAGGATTAAGGTTTTTAAAGGCACCAGCTAAGCAAATATTTTTCCGAGGGACAGTGCAATTGAGCTATAAGGATGATGAAGGTTTACCTCGGACGCGCTATGTGCATTTGGTACAACGGCGTGGACAGCAGGGGGATACCCTAGTGAGGTTGCAGATGCCACCCCTTGAGCAACGGCTGGTGCAAGTGGATTTTCTCTATCCACCAGACTCGACACCCCCCCAAGTTTTAACTGTTCGGACACATCATTAATAAAAATCTGTCCATGTGCCCATCTGCCCATCTGCCCATCTGCCCATCTCTAGATTTCCCGGTGCCTGGGTCCGACATTTTGATTATGGGTATTAAACGTAAATTGATATGATAGGGGGGTGGGAGACTCGATAGTAGGTCAGATCACTCAGATCAGGTTCTACGTATCAATGTAAATTGATATTGTAGTCAATGTAATAATTTCATGAAATGATGAGTTGATTATTTCGATAGGTAGATAAAATGTTAGAATATAACTTACTAGACTGAATAAAGTCAAACAATGATTTAGTTTCTTCCTATGTTGTCATGTCAGCATCCTGCCTTGCGAGTTCTTGTAGTTGACGACCATGAATTAACTCGATATAGCCTTCAGTTAGCATTTTCTGCTCAGGAGAATATTGAGATAGTTGCTCTTGCTAGTAACGGGAAAGAAGCCATTGATATGGTAGAGTGCCATCGCCCCGATGTGATTGTACTTGATCTACAAATGCCTATGATGGATGGTCTCAGTGCAGCCACCCGGATTAAAAGCTTAGAGCCAGAGACTAAAATCATTGCCTACTCTTCAGTAGAAGACCCCCAAATTGAGGTGATGAGCCAAACTGCTCCCGTAGATATATTCTGTAGGAAAGATGTTGCCACCTCAGATCTAATTAATTTAGTTAGAGAAATGGGTAGGGATAAAGTTAACCGTCTACAACCACTAGCTAAAATTAGCTGAGAAACGAAAACTAAAATAAGGCGCTGCAAAACTAAGGAATTATGCAGTTATAGTAAGCTGATTTCCTAATTATCTATTACCTTTAGTTATTCCACTAATCAGCAACGCCAATTTTTTTAGGAATCAGTTAGCCTTTCTATTCGGGGAAAGTACGCTTAAATTCATCGATTAGGTCATCGAGCTCTTCGAGAGCCTGATTAACATCAATCCTGAGGGTTCCCAAATCGGGTTGCTCCAGAAGCCGTAACAACGATTCCCGTTTACTAGTGATTAAGGTAATTCGCTCCTTAATTTTTTCCAACTCCATTTTTGGCTATCTCTTATCTACAATAATTTTCTGATAACGATCAGAATTTTATCATAAAAACGGGTAATAAGGTATTTAACAGAAAGACTTGGTGCAATTATTAGTTCATTTTTACTTACCTAGACTCAGAAATATCGGTCAAGCCAGTAATCAGAGTATTGGGTTCATGTAATGATAGGAAGATGGGGGATAGGGCAGATAGGAGTGGATAAAATTCACCCATAACCATATATTGGTAATTTTGTCAACTTCTATGACTTGACCACCACTCTAGGATAATAAAGCTGGAGTTATTTCTGTTACATAGCTAAATAATGTTACCCCGAACTTCCCTAGGAACTGTAGGTCTAGTCATTGGTGGATTACTGACCGTAATCGGCTTTGTTGCCTACGCTACCGATAATGCCACCCTGAATCTAGTGGGATTCTTTTACGGAATTCCGATTCTACTAGGAGGTCTTGCCCTCAAAGCTGCGGAGTTAAAGCCTGTGGAATTAAGCCAACCAACAATTCCTGAAGTCCTGACGCTGCGAGAGCAAAGCGCCACCCCAATCCAAAACCAGATTCGCAAAGACGTAATGCGATATCGCTATGGTCAAGAAGCCCATCTAGATAGTTCCTTGGAAAGCCTTGGTTTATCTCCTACTGATGAAGAAAGACCTGTGTTGATGGGGTTACGAGAAACTTCGGTGGATGGTGCTTATGCCTTAATTCTCGAATTTGACTCCCCACTAATTCCTTTTGAGACTTGGCTCAAAAAGCAGGAAAAACTGGAAAAATTCTTTGGACCTGGTATTAAAGTAGATTTAACCGAACTTGAAGAAGACCAGGTGGATGTAACACTAGTGGCAATACCCGAAGAAAGCACCAGCGTGTAAAGACCTTACCTTTAAAGCTCCCCGCTGTTACCTAGACGGGGATTCTCAGTTTAAACAGTCGGTCATATACCGCCCCGTGACGCTGAGCGCCGAGTTCTTGCCTAGACATCGGCGCTCAGCGTTGCTGTTCTGTTGTCGGTATAGTTTTTAGAGGCGCACTACATACCACTGTAAATACTCTCCAGGTCCTACATCTAATTCACAGCTGGTCTCCATCAAATACTGTCCTTGCTCCTCTAAAGAGGTCAAATGCTGCAAATCCCTTGGCAAATCATCCTGACGATTTGCCAAGATTGCCATTAACTTTGACTTTAACTCCATTGCAGTCAGAATCACCTCTGGCTGATTAGTTTCGAGAACTACATACCCATCTTCCTGGAACATTATAGAATTAGGCATATCTTAGATCAAATCTGCTTTCTTCCTTCGTTTATAATCTTAGGATGTTTGTGATTTTTTGGGTCTTTGTGGTAACTAAAAAACTATTCATTTGCAAACCTATTCCCGTGCCAGCTACAAAACCCTGATCGATATGTTTCTTTCTCTCAACTACGAGCCAGCCTTAGAATCCCTGGGATATGACTATTTTGACGAAGTAGCACCAGCAGAATTTCCTAGGCA
The DNA here is from genome assembly GCA_011524395.1 of Moorena sp. SS36440bin_2. Classification (GTDB taxonomy): domain Bacteria; phylum Cyanobacteriota; class Cyanobacteriia; order Cyanobacteriales; family Coleofasciculaceae; genus Moorena. The sequence goes on along the minus strand of WTKN01000120.1, from coordinate 13,863 downwards.
TGTCCTGCGGTTTCGTAACGACCAATTGCTACCCCGTATTGGATTAAATCCCCAAGACACTAACGACCAAGACTTTATCGAAGCTTTCGGTAAATTTCAGGGAGTTCGACCCTTTTTAGCCCTGCGCTACCATGGCTATCAATTTGGTGAATATAACCCTAGACTAGGGGATGGCAGAGGTTTTCTCTATGGTCAAGTAAGAGGAATCGATGGGGAACTTTACGACTTTGGTACCAAAGGCTCTGGCACCACACCTTATTCCCGAACTGCTGATGGTAGACTGACCCTCAAAGGAGGGGTGCGGGAAGTACTTGCAGCTGAAGCGTTGCACCATCTTGGGGTTTTGACCTCCCGTTGTCTGAGCCTGATTGAAACTGGTGAGCAACTGTGGCGGGGTGATGAACCTTCTCCAACTCGCTCATCAGTGATAGTACGTTTTAGCCGTTCCCATATCCGGTTTGGTACCTTTGAGCGACTGCATTACTTTAAGCGTCCGGATTTAATCAAAAAGCTATTAGACCATGTGATTGAGCAGTACTACCCAAGCATCATCCCCCTTAGGGAGGATAAGAAACAGGAGCAGTATGCTCAGTTTTACGCTGAGTTGGTGGAACGAGTGGCTCGATTAGCAGCCCAGTGGATGGCAGCGGGTTTTTGTCACGCTGTCTTAAATACCGACAATATGTCTATTACTGGCGAAAGTTTTGATTATGGACCATATGCCTTTATCCCCACCTATGACCCTAAGTTTACCGCTGCTTACTTTGACTATTACAGGCGCTATAGTTACGGCAATCAACCTGGAATTTGTCAGTTAAATTTAGAAATGCTTCAGCAACCGTTAGGGATGGTAATGCCAACATCGGAGATGGAAGCAGGTTTAGGGGAGTTTGGGAAACATTATTACCGTAATTATCGGCACTTGATGCTGAATAAACTGGGATTTGAACAGTTGCCAGAGTCGGAAGAGTCAGAGTTATTGAGGTTAACGATTCAGTTCCTGCAAGATACTCAGGTTGGTTATCACGCTTTCTTTGCTGAATTAGCCCAACAGTTTGATAAGAGTTGGCGAGATGATGTTAGTCAGATAATGAGCCGAGAATCTTTTTGGGAGTCAGATGCTCAGTATTCATCCATAGCAGATTGGCGCAATTTATACCACCACCTTTTACAAAATTTATCAGTTGATCAGCTCAAGGATATGTCAGCACTTCTGCGAGATAAGAATCCGCAAACTGCTTTACTTAGACCTGTCATTGAAGCAGTTTGGGAACCAATTACTCAGGAAGATAATTGGGAGCCATTTTATGAGTTGTTAAGGAAACTACAAGCTAAACAATGAATAAGCGCTCGGACTGAAATAGTGATTAGTTTCAAGCTGAGGGAAGAACCATTTATCTCAATTTAATTTAATTCAAATTAAGATTGTTGACATTTCCATTAACTTCTGGTGTTAATCCTGACGGTCTAGGAGATGACACTGGAGCTAATGGTATCTCTAGCAGCGGTCGATTCACAGCAATCCTGAGGGGTTCTTTTTGCTCCGCTATCTGTTGCACTGGTGAGGGGCCATTAGGCACAATCATCGAAACTGCACCGACAAACATGGCAGCAAGGGCAGCACCACCCCAAACAAATTTTCGGCGATTCCGGCGGCGGTCAATTTTTGAGAAAACTTGCTGTGCCAGTTCTTGAGCTGGTTGCTCTGTTGGTGGGACGGGCATGCTTCGGAAGGCCTGACGTAGCATCACCAGTCGATTGTATAATCGTTTGGCATCTGGGTCAGTTGCCAATAGCTGCTGCACTTCAGAGCGCTCTGCTGATGTTACTTCCCCATCAACGTAAGCACTGATTAATTGAAAGCGATTGCGTTTGAGGGAATCCATATCTTTGGCAGATTCCTGCCCATAAGTGTTATCAGGGTTAAATTTAGAGGTCATTTTCTCATCACCAACGAGTCATAGTAAACTCCCCACACTAGATCTCCCATATTTTTTATATTAAGGGAATAACCCATACAGGAAATCCTGCTAATAGATAAAGATCTGATCAAGCTTGTCTGGTTAAATCCGGGGATTTAGATAAAGATATGATTAAGCAAGCCTTGTAAAAATTTGAGATATTATTAAGTAACTATACTGATGTTTAGGAATCTAGATAAGCTTGCAGGTGAGATTGCAATCTTGCTCTTGCTCTAGCAATTCTAGACTTAACGGTTCCGAGAGAAGCGCCAGTAATTTCGGCAATTTCTTCATAAGCCATACCTTCGATTTCCCTAAGGATAATGGTAGTACGGAACACTTCTGGCAACTCTGAGATTGCCTCGTGCAGTTGCTCATAAAACTCTCTGGTCGTCATATCTTCGTCTGGACCAGGCTCTGCTGAAGCAATTTCCCAATCCATCTCGCCATCATCCATGTGACGTGGTGCATCCAGAGACAGGGGATGGGCTACCCGCTTGCGTTTGCGTAGCTCATCATAGAACAGATTGGTGGCAATACGGCTTAACCAACCTTTGAACTTGACTGGTTCGTTAAGTCGTTTAATATTACGGTAAACCCTAATCCAGACCTCTTGGGCTAAATCGGAACGATCTTGCCAGTCTGGTGCTAAGTGATACAAAATCTTATCCACGTGGGACTGATACCGACGTAGTAGCTCAGCAAACGCTGTGCGGTCAGGACTGATCCCTTCCTGACAGCGTAAAACCAAATCATAGTTAGAGAGTTTCTCAGGTTGCACCGGCAGTTGAGGAAGTGTTACCTCTGTTGACCAGGATAGAGAAATTGGTTGACTCATGATTGGAATAGCTTCTAAAACTTTCTTCCTCTCATTGACTCCCAACTTCTGCCATTGGTTCCCGCTCATCGAGCACTAGTCTATCTTATATTTTTACCCTAGTAGTGGACTGAGCCAGCAAACAGCCAATTAACTATTAACTATTAATAAACTATTAACTATTAATTAAATTAATTATGGCCATCTCCCACTCAATTAACACCACCTTAATGGTATTTTGCTTTGGGTCAGCAGGATTGTTAATCTCAGCTAAACTACCACAGCTTAAGCTGAAGCAACTTACACCTGAGATTAGCCAGGTCTTGCCAGCAACCTCTCGGTTGACCATAGCACGACTAGATACACATAAGACGTTGACAAAAACTTCTTCAGTATACCCACAACTAGCACTGTTGTCATCCGAAAATACAGCCTCAGAAGATCTGGTAGAACCTCAGGTAACCCCAAAGAGACTCAAATCAAAAATTCCCAAGGTTTTACCAGCCACCTCTTATCTAACTGACGCAATTGCTGCTATTACTTACCAGGTAGTTGTGGATTTGAGTGATACTACGGTCTATTTGTACTGGGGAGAACAATTGCTCCAGAGCCACCCAATTGCTATTGGTAAACCCGGTTGGGATACACCCACTGGCAGTTTCAAAATTATTCGCAAACAACCCAACCCTATTTGGAAAGAACCGATTACTGGTGAACTCATACCTCCTGGAGCTGATAATCCTTTAGGAGAAAGGTGGATTGGTTTTTGGTCTGATGGACAACATCAAATCGGGCTTCATGGCACTGATGAAGAAGAGCTAATCGGCAAAGCGGTTTCCCACGGCTGCTTACGGATGCTCAACCAGGATATTAAACAGTTGTATGAGCAGGTCAGTCTAGGAACACCAGTAATTGTGAGACATTAAACATCTAAAGTTAAAAACTGTACTTTAAAAAAATTTTTTAACCATAAACTGTTAACACTGACTCAACGTAATCCATGTAATCCATTTGAGCGCTGAGGCTTGGGCTCAAAGCCTGGAGCACAGCCCTCTAACATGTTACTAATCTGTCCCATCAGATCTTTGCTGGTTGTTTTGCGGATTGCTTGGCGATCAGCGCCAAAATCAGGTCGCTCTAGGTATTTGGCTATGGCATCCTTGACTTGATGGTTAATTAAATCCATTAGGTCTTGCTTTGCTCTTTTACGCTGGTATTGAGCACCTTTTTCGGTAGTGGCATACAGAGGGGGCAGTCTATTGAGGGCATAGGCAGCAATATCTCCTACCTCCAGAAAGCGATCGCTCTTGTCTTCTATCTTGGTAACTTGATCAATTGCTTCGCTTAATACCAACTCTTCCATGACATTGATAAACTGCTTGCGAGCAACTGTAACCACCTCACCAGATAGAAGCGCCCCCATCAGCTTGTCTAATGCCATATATTCTTCTATGGAGAGTTCCGAAGCTGTGTCACAAAGGCGACCGACCTCACTCTCCATCAGGGGAGTTAAGTAGCCATCTTTCAACGCTTTTTCTACAATTTGCTCAATTCTCATGAGTAGATTTAATAGCTATTGATTTAATTGTCAAAATAATTAATAGTATAATCTAGGAATTTAGCTTCGTCTTGATCTGATTAAGCTGATACCGATGGGTGAATCTTGGGGATTTCGTGAAGCGGAGTCAGTGGGTAGTGGGATTTCCTAGTAAAATCAAAAAAAGTAAGTTAGCCATAGGGCTTGATACCATGACTAACTACAAATACGAGGAATTTATGGAGTAGTCGTCAATAACCACCCTTGTCCTAAGGACAGGACAAGTTAACAGCTAACCCATAGGGAACAGGCAAGAGGAAAGAAAATTTTTCCGTCTTGCCGGTTTCCTTTAACCTTTACCCTTGATGTTTAGATTTATCTATGATAAAAAATGTGCTGGCTTAGTTATTGTATAGGTGATCCACTTAAGTGATGGGCTGGGGTCAGGTCAATTCACACCTTGCCATCTCCAGGGTACCGGGTCAACCGACTGACCGTGAACATAGAGACCCCAATGTAGATGAGGACCAGTGGAAGCACCTGTAGAACCAATGCTACCAATGACCTGGCCAGCTTGAACAAAATCCCCCTCTTTAACTTTAATTTGGCTCAAGTGCAGCATGATACTGAGTACCCCTTGACCATGGTTAATCCCTACGGTGTTACCATGAACCCGGAAACCTTGAGACTCTCGTCCCACTAGTGCTATCCGTCCTGCTGCTGGTGCTACTACTGGTGAACCGAAGCCACCGGCATAGTCAACTCCACGATGGTAGTAGTTTTTAGCAAAGACACCGTTGTAGTAGCGACGAATACCGAAAACGCTGGAGACACGAGCATTGTTGGGTCTATAGAACTTACCATTCCAGAATTTTTCTGGGGTCAATAATTTTTTAAATTGGGCAACCCGATTTAATTCAAATTGGGTTGCTGGGGCAGAGGCTTTGCCAGACAGCCGGATGCGTTGGACAGGGAAAGACCGATTTTGAAGTGGTACAGCTATGTTGTTGACTTTACCATCACCAGCCACCCGCAAAACCAATTTTCCTGGTTTATCTAATGGGGTAGTGGGTACTAAAGCTCGATAACGATTTGTCCCTGCTGCAAAGGTGGGATAGGTCTTTTGACCCATAGAAACAGTCGGTGGTGAACCGACTGTTTCGGTTTGAATTACCACTGACAAAGTATCGCCTAACTGGGGATTGTCTGGTTGAACTTGTACCTGTAAAGCTTGCACTGGTTCGCACAGGGCTACAAAACCCGATGCCAGGGCTATTGCTGTCGTTTTAATAAGACGTTTGGCAAGGTGCTTTGCACTCAGAAGTGGGGTGAGACTAGAAGGAGAATAGTGCTCTAGCCCTGATAGTGAGCCATGAGAGGATAGTGATTTCACTGACTTATACAAAGCGCGACTATAGATTTTCATTCTTTAGCTACTGGGGCATAGACTATCATTTAGCCCAGTGTGTTTCCAATTCCATCTAGTTTGCAGATGAACGGGAGCAAAGAAGATTGAGTCAGGTGTCATCATAAAAGGACATCTAAGTAAGGTCGATAGTCTATCACACTAACGGTTAGGCTAATTCGGTCGATGGATGCTCTATATCAATCAATACCAAACTATGAAATAGTTTTTTTAAGGGTAACTCACGATTGCCAAACTAAGTCGAGGTTTAAATTAATGGACAGTTGGATCATCAAGCTCCATGACTTCATTGGTGAAATCCCCTTCCTGGTGATTTCTTTAATTACAGCCGTAACATTTTGCTTTTGGTTAATTCCCTACACCACTGATTTGATGGTGAGCTGTGCAGCAGGTCTTGCTGGTGACTATTTAGGGCGCGAGCAACGCACCTTGGTGATTAACTCAAGTACCAACAATCCTGAGTTACTTTTAATGCTTGTCTCACTGGGATTAGGTAGGCTAGGAGGGATAGCTACCCCACTAGGCTCCAATTTTGCCAACATTTATCTTATGTTTATTGTTGCTCCATTATTTGTTTTAGTTAAGTGGTTTTTCAAGAGAGATTTTAATAAAATAGTAAATTTGCTTAATCTAATTAATCGTGAAAAGAAGTTGGTGATTTGGCATTCAATCATGTCTTTAACTATGTTTGGTTTTGCCAGTTTAGCCTATTGGTGCCTAACGGGAGGCTTTCAGTTTAATTATTTATCAGAAGACATCCCATTAAGAACATGGCACTGGTTATTAATCGGAGTGTTTATCTGTATAATTGGGATTGGGATATTTGTGTATTTTGAAAATAATTTGAAAAATAAACGCCCAGGATTATTTGAAGATATCACTGAGGAAGATTTTGAGTCAAACTGGTGGAAGTTTATTTTAGGGACTATATCCCTGACAGTATTATGTTATGTTTTAAATGCCTTATTCTTGGCGTATACTGAACTATATACTTCAGTATTAAGTCAGTGGTTGGGCTCAGCAGTTTTTGTGGGATTACATTATTTTATTGGTAGTCTGATCTCTTCTTTACCAGAAGCTAATGTGGCAATAAAAAACTATGAACGTCTAACTTCACCGGATCTCAATACAGCCCTAGCATCAGCAAGTCAATCAAATATGACTAATCTTGCTCTGGGATGCTTAGGCTGTATTATCGCAACTATATTGTTAATGACTGGACTAAGCTATAAGCTGTAAATCACAAATAAAGGATGAAGTATGAATTAAGAATGCAGAATTAAGAATGTAGAAGGGTGAAGGTAGAAGGGTGAAGGCAGAAGGCAGAATGAAGAAGGTAGAATGAAGAAGGTAGAATGAAGAAGGCAGAAGGCAGAAGGCAGAAGGCAGAAGGCAGAAGGCAGAATGGTGAATTCGCGAATTCGCGCATTCGCGCATTATAAAAGGTTGAAGTTGTGGATCAATTTTTTAGTTAACCTTGATCCACCAATAAATCCATTTCAGTCTACCTACACCGAAGGCTATCCGACTAACAGCCTTGATCCTTCACCCTTGAGCTGCCTGTGGCTTTAGATAAGCGATCGCATGATAAGGGATCATGATGGTCTGCTGATCTTGAGTGATCAGACACAGGCAGTTTGGATCTTGCCAGCACAATTGCCCGCTAAAGGAATCTCCAGTGAGAAGTTTTAGCTCTAGGAGTTGTTGGTCTTTGATATAGCCTTGAATTTGACTAATACTGGGCAAGCCGGTATCGAATTGGGCCATAATCACAAAAAATCGTGGAATGTGTGGGAACCCTACCAATCATAACCAATCATAATTAGCCAGGATCGTTTTTGGCGTTTTGGGCAGCATCATCAGAAAACGTCTTTGAAGCAGTCGGTAGCTAAATCGGCGAAAATTCACGAAACTTAAACAAAAGGCTGCAAAAGAATTACCATAGCACCAGAGCCGATTAATAGGGAATTGACTATGGAGTTTACAAAGTACCATGGACTGGGGAATAACTTTATTCTGATTGATAATCGGGATGATCCCGAACCCAGAATAACCTCAGAGCAAGCGCTGCAGCTATGCGATCGCAATTTTGGAATCGGTGCAGATGGTGTGATTTTTGCCCTGCCAGGACAAGAGGGTACTGACTATACGATGCGGATTTTCAACTCTGATGGTTCTGAGCCAGAGATGTGTGGTAATGGGATTCGCTGTTTAGCAAAGTTTCTGGCTGATTTAGAGGGGGATAATCACAAAACCCACTATCGGATCCATACCCTGGCTGGGGTGATCATTCCTGAACTCAAGGGCGATGGTAAAGTCAGGGTGGATATGGGGATGCCCCAGCTTACTGCAGCTCAAATTCCCACTGTTTTGGCAGAGGCTGACCAAAAGGTAATCAATACCCCGATCGAAATAGCCGACAAATTATGGGAGGTTACCTGTGTTAGTATGGGGAATCCTCACTGTATCACCTTTGTGGAGGATGCGGATGCCATACCTCTGGAAACCATTGGTCCACTATTTGAGCATCACTCAGTTTTTCCCCAAAGAACCAATACAGAATTTATCCAAGTGGTGCGTCCCGATTATATCAAGATGCGGGTTTGGGAGCGGGGTGCTGGGGCAACTATGGCTTGTGGGACGGGGGCTTGTGCTGTTGTGGTGGCTGGTGTATTAACTAACAAAAGCGATCGCATTTGTACGGTGGAGCTTCCTGGTGGTTGTCTCGACATTGAATGGTCCGAAACTGACCAGCGAGTTTACATGACTGGGCCAGCTGAGCAAGTTTTCACCGGTAAACTATCACAAATCTCGGGATAAGTCCAGATTTGTTGGCTCTGTATCAATCTTGCTGGGAAAATCCGGCTTTAAACTGCTTGACTACCTGATCGAGACCAACGGAATGGGAGGCTTTAAACAATAGACGATCCCCAGGTTGGACAAACCCCAGTAGATGTTCGACTAGAGGATTAGAGTCACAGAAACACTCAACTGGCACGGAAGTAATACCGGTTGCGATCGCTTCTGCTTCTGGCTCACTTTCATCCACCAAAATCCGCAAGCCATCTAGATTTAGTTGCTCAACCTTTTGACCCACTTGCTGATGAAGTTCACCGGATTTTGTTCCCAATTCCTTCATCGCCCCAAGTACTGCTATATGGCGTTTGCCAGGAGTCTGAGCCAGCATTTCTAGAGCAGCTACCATCGATTCAACTCCAGCATTGTAAGTTTCATCAAGAATCACTACATCGTTAGGTAACTCATAACGCTGGGCTCGACCTGCCGGTAGCTCAACCTTTAAACCATTACTGAGGGTTTCCCAATCCACTCCCAATAATTTCCCAATGGCTAGAGCCCCAAGATAGTTCAGGGCATTGTGGCGACCTGGGAGGGGGATAGGAAACTCCATGCCCTCTACTTTCACGATTTCTGGTGCAATCAACTCTCCTGGGACATCACCACCCTCTAAACCATAGGTTATGGTTTGCCCTTGCCAAACCTGAGCTGCAGTGTCAATTAGGCGTTGATTGTCGTGATTGAGAACCGCTACACCGTTGTTGGACATATGGGCTAATAACTCACACTTGGCTTTTGCGATCGCTTCCGTAGAACCCAACAGACCAATATGAGCTGTACCCACATTAGTAATCACGCCCACCGTAGGGTTGGCGATGTCGGTCAATTCAGCAATCTGTCCTGAACCACGCATGGCCATCTCGATTACAGCATAGTCATGGTCTGGTCCCAACTCCAGCAAGGTTTTGGGTACACCAATTTCATTGTTGTAATTGGCCTGGGTTTTGAGCACAGTGCCTTTAGTAGACAAAACTGCTGCGATTAGCTCCTTAGTGGTAGTTTTGCCTACAGAACCAGTGACAGCAATGACGGGAATCTGAAACTGGTCACGCCACCACCGAGCAATTTGCTGGTAGGCTTTGAGAGTATTTTCTACCTGAATCAGGGGCAATCCTTCGAGTTGGGTAAGGTTAGTCGCCTCACAAATGACCGCTAATGCCCCCTTCTCTACAGCCAGAGCGGCATAATCATGACCATCAAACTTTTCACCCCGCAGTGCTAAAAATACTTGATCAGGCTCAAGGTGACGGGTATCTGTGGTAATGCCAATGAATGACTTTTCCAGAATTTTTTCTGGAATGCCTACTGTCTTGGAGGCGAGAATGTCAACTAATTTTCCTACAGGAAGCCGACACACCATAACCTTATTTTTCTCCCAGTGTCCTAATTGTGCTGTTTTATCTAAACGCTCTGTTTTCCAGGTAATTCAATAATTTTCACATTGTTTTTACTTAATTTTCACAATTTCCACTCATTTGCACAATTAGGTAAAGAGTAGATGAAGATATACTAATACTATAATAGCTCACCTCAAGTTTAGGTGATCATTAGAATATATCTACCATCGTAGATTAATTGTGATAGGCCAAACTCTCTTTGTGTTAGCTAAGCCATTTAAAGTTGAATTTTCATCTTTTCAAGCCAACCACCATTGATGAGCCCTAGCTTTAGCACCTAGGAGAGCTACCTAAAGTGACCACCTGGAGAGACTCTAAAGAATCGGAAATTCGACATATTAGCTTGCCAGAGCAGCAAGTCTACAATCACTTACTCCAGTGGGTAAGGGTAGAATCACCAAAGCAATCAATTGAACGCTTCCAAAGGCTCTTCCTGGATGGAGTGGGATACGAAGATTTTGACATCTGGTTGGCCTTGGAAAAGATAGTAATGGATAAGCGGGCTCCAACAGAGTTTCGATTTGTGATCAATCGCTGCTGCCATATTTTGATCAATCACTGGCATCTGAAACCACACTCGAGAAGAGCAGTCCAAGAATTGGTAGCTGTGTTTGATCATGTGCCGTCTCCTTTGAGGGTTCACTCTCGGGCTCCTAGACGCCTGCGGGAACTAATGCAGCTGTTCAAAAGAACAGAGCAATATCTAACTCTGCAACGTCTGTCTAGAGTAATGAGTGATACACCTCAATACTCTAATGGTTCTAAACCAGTGGCAAATTTGATTCAGCGGTATCCCTACTTATATGAACATTGCTTACTCAGTGAAGACAGCTCTCAGGAATATCAGCAAACTGTCCGGCAAGTTCAAGCTAGGGTTCAACGGCGCTTTGACTGTGATTTATCTAAGTACGTAACCTATCAGGTGCGATGCGCCCATGTCAGGCGAAATCGGTCGAGCACGACTCCAAGACGAATTATTCAACCAGTTTCAAATCCCACATTGCTGACCGAACGAGAGTTGGCAAGTGCTCTCAAGCAGTTTTTTGGCAAAGTGCAAGGGTCTTACAGCTACCGAGATTTTGCTCGTAGTTTCCATACCCACAGTCGGCACACAGCCTTTTTTAAAGACTTCAAGGACGATTTATATGAATATTTGATTGCCTCGATTGAACCAGCCTATGGGAGGCAACAGTTTAACCAGCGATTGTATACTCATTTGCAAAACACTTTGCCTGAATGGGATTACCAAACGCCCAATGAATTTATGGTGGTGCGCACCTGTACTCAATTGTTAAACTTTTTGGTGGTGGAAAGCCCTCAGCGCCCCAATCATTATACGTTTGTTGATTTGATTACCAATGTAGGAACCACAATTACCACTGGACTATTGCTAAAGATAGTATTGCTCTGCCGTAAAGTCAAGCCCTATTTAGAAAAGCGATTTTCGATTTTGTTTAACCACTACGAGTCCGAAACCAGAAACAGCGTACCTTGGTTAGTCCCGTCTCTGGAAAACTTGAATATTGCCTTCAGTGTCCACTTTGGCTCAGCTGATATCTCCTGCCTTAATCAGATTTTGTGATCGTATTCTGTGAATTGTAGCCTAGGGCTATAACTATAGCGCTATAACTGTGGTGTTGATCATACCGATGAGGTACACAGGATTGTTTCCCACTGCCTACTTTCTAATCACTACTTTCTAATCCCTACTTTCTACTCCCTACTTCCTGTTCCCTTTGCTACAGTTGCTAGATTCCGGTTATTGTAGAGACTCATTGCCTTTTCCACACCTTGCTTAAGAGACAGTTCAATCGCCTCAACGGCTAGTTGGACTACTTCAGACATTAACTCGGCTTCCTGGGGTGAAAATTTTCCTAGGACGTGGGAGATCGTGTTTGGCTTCTGACTAGATTTGCCGATACCAATCCGCAAGCGAGGGAAGTTTTGGGTACCGAGATGGGCAATAGCGGATTTCATCCCATTGTGTCCTCCCGCTGAACCGGAAAGGCGCAGACGCAAACGCCCTACTGGTAAGTCCATATCATCATAAATGATCAAGACCGACTCAGGTGTTAGCTTGTACCAATCAGTCACCGCCCGAATTGCTTGTCCAGAGCGATTCATGTATGTCAGGGGCTTAAGCAAGCTTAGCTTATTTCCTTTTAGTCCAATTCCTTGACCAAACCATCCCTGAAAGCGGCGATGTTCGCTCCCTGAAATCTGTAATCGACGTGCGATCGCATCTACCACTTCAAAACCGATATTATGTCGGGTGTTATCGTATTTGGGTTCCGGATTACCTAAACCCACAATCAGTTGAGGAATTATAATCTGTCCGGTTTTTTCGATAGTGCTCATGGTCAAAAATCGTTTTGGTAATCGGTAATGGGTAATGGGTAACCCATTACCTACGGTTTATGATCTCGATGTTTCCGGACATGATAACAGGGGAGTGGGGAATAGGGCGAAGCCGTGCAAGCATGGGTGCTGAACTTGACACGTCATACTTTACATGTTATATTTCACACGTTATATTTAACACGTTATACCTTTCCCCATCCCGGATTAATTAAGCAGGATATTGAAATAAGGATTCCAGATAGACACGAGCACAAGCGCGATAACTCTGGGACGTTTCTGGAGTCTTACCAATACCATTTTGGAGCAAAAACAGGGATAGTGCTGCTGCGAAGACCCGGTCTTGGTCCCAGCTAGGATGGGTTTCTAGGTAGCGCTTGAGAGACTCATGCAGGTCTTCGGGGATTTCTGCCAGGATACTTACTGTTGCGTTCATACTCACCTCTTCATATAAAGGTATTTTTGGAAAAAGCCACCTGATTTCAAGCACTTCAGATAACTGCCTTGGCTACAAGAAAGCCAAGACAAGCCAGCACCGAAGCACTGAATTTTGATGCCACCCTTGCTTTAGTTAAGAACTATCCCCAAATCGGGTAGGGTAGTCCGTGCTAACCCCTGCTAGTTGGCCTAGGTTAGTTTAGAGCAAATTTTTTTATAGGTTGGTCGCACCATTTTCATCTGAAATGGGGTGGGTTTGTCAATGCTGCGAAATATTACAACTCTTGTTGAAATTCCGAAAGGTATACGAAATAATAAGGGTTTGAGGCGCTTTTTTGTTACACAACTTTACATAAACTGCGGCCTTAACTGCTGCGAAATACTAAGGCGGGAAAATCCCCAGTAAAACTGGAATACCTAATGCCACCGTTGAGGCTTGTGGAAAACTATGGGAAAACTGTGGAAAAGCTTGAAGCTCTATGTGGAAACAGTGGGGAATCTGTGGGGGAAAGTTGGGACAAACGATAAGAATTCTTACAGTTTCGTTGGCGGTGGAAAACTGGTCACCAAAGATGGGGTAATTGTAAATTTAAATCCCTAGTTAATTAAGTTACTATGATTAACAAAATCTTGAGTTGACTCCTCAAGGAAAAAACAAGGAAAAAAAATCTAACTACTGACTAATTGCTTCTAACTTAATTATGTGGTATTGTCAGGTAGATTGTCTCTACGCCACCTAAAAGTTTCTTCACGAATTTGTTGTATGTCTTGATCAGAGATTTTGTCCAAGTGAGACAAGACTAAACTCATGGGGCCTTGAGCCTTGAGTTGGTCACGGTGGCGGCAAAGAAAATCCCAGTAGAAAAAATTAAAGGGACAGGCTCCCTGGCCAGTGCGTTTCCGAGGATTGTAAACACAACTGCTGCAGTAGTCTCGCAACCAGACCCTCTTAAATAGGGATAATACGGTATTTAATGGTATAAAACCGACATTGACAATTCTCTAGCACTAGAGTAAGATTAAAGTATAGGATTCAGACAGCAGCAATGCCCAAGAAAGTAGGAGCAACTAAA
>WTKN01000077.1 GCA_011524395.1 Moorena sp. SS36440bin_2 | reverse complement strand
AATAAAAACTGATTGCTAATTGATCACAAGCCTGGCCGCGCCTAACCCACCCTACGAAATATCCGCCAAATATCTACTGTGGTGGAAACCCTTCGACATCTCCCCATCTCCCCATCTCCCCATCTCCCCACACTTCCCGATTCCCGATTCCCGATTCCCGATTCCCGGCGCAGCTTACCAGACTCTACCTGAGTTTATAGGTTGACTGAGGGTTCCAGGCTCGGAGGCAGTAGTTGATTTTAAAACTGCGATCGCTTTTCCGTATTGAGGATCCTTGCTAGTGCCACGCCATCCCGGTTGACTAGATAGCAGTTGCCGTTGCTCAAGGGTCAACTCTTGCCGAATATCGGGCACAATTCCTTTCAAACTAATATCTTCACCACTGGGTAGGTAGTAACGAGAGACGGTCACCGTTAAACCCGAACCATCGGATAAGGAATGGACAGACTGGACAGCAGCTTTACCAAAGGTGCGAGAACCGATAACAGTAGCGCGTTTGTTATCTTTGAGAGCACCAGTTAGAATCTCACTAGCACTAGCGGAGTTACCATCCACTAAAATCGCTAAGGGCAGTTGGGTCAAGGCAGTTCGATTAGCGGTGTATGCCTGTTTGCCACCGATCCGGTCTATAGTGCTAACAATTTCCCCCTCTTGCATCCACATCCGGGCAATTTCAATACTGGAAAAAAGCAATCCCCCTGGATTTCCCCGCAGATCTAGGACATAAGCATTCACCTTCTGCTGATTTAGGTTACTAATTGCCCGTTGCATTTGTTCAGCTGCATGGGAACTAAATTCATTTAAGCTGATGTAACCCACTCGCAGATTTCCTTCCTCCTTGACGCTGTAACGAACAGAGGGAATTTCTATCTGAGCTCGGGTTAGTTCTATCTCAAAAATGCCCTGTCCTGGTCGGGCAATCCGCAGAGTCACTGATGACCCCACTTTACCCCGGATTAGTTCCGAGGCATCTTCGAGACTTAACCCTTTCGTCGGTTTGCTATCTACCGCTAAAATCCTATCCCCAGCTTGAAGACCTCCCTTAAACGCTGGGGAATTTTCAATGGGTTCAATGATTAACGGGGTCTCCGTCTGCTTTTCTATTTCCATGCGAATACCCACACCAGACAGTTCACCAACAGTTTGGTTTGTCAAGGCTTGGAACTGTTCTGGCACTAAAAAGCGGGTGTAGGGGTCTTCCAAGGTTTCTAGGGCTTTCCGAATCGCTTTATAGGCTTCTTCCTTTGAAGCGTAGCTTCTGCTCAGCAGTTCGTGCCTAGTCGCTTGCCAGTCAACTTGGTTAAAGGTGTTATCGACATATTCCCGATTGACAGTTTGCCAAACTTCATCAACAATCGTTTTAGGGCTATCCTGAAATGCTACAACCACAGAGCTACCATTAATCGGTGTTGCCCAAGACCAAACTGCTGTGGTTGCGATCGCTCCAGTGAACAGAACACGTTTGAGTCGGGGGAAGTTCTTCAGGGATTGTCTCATGGATATAAGGCGGCAAATTACTTAATTAGTTAATTACTTGGTTGATTACTTGATTTATTTAGTTTTTTATAAGTTCAACCATTATTAAGGTTTTTGTTGACCAGCTCTAGGATTGCCCATGGCTATGAGCTACTGATACTACCTAGCTATAACTACTAATCCTACTGATGATAATAACCAAAAAAAACTATTTTATAGGTTTAGTTTCTGATATGATATACTAAGGGGATATTTGTATGTCGGGAAATCCAGCCAACTTAGTTACCAAGTTTCAGTCACTTAGTTTCAGACACTTAGTCACAATAGAGCCTAGAGTTTTTAATATAGGATTTATATAGTCTAATTTTAATATACTGAAATTCAGCAACTATGGCAGACTGCCGTTGTGCCACTTCCAAAACTGAACTGCTCTGGGTACACAGACTGCCATAGCGATCGCAAAATAATCACTGATTTAGCGGCCAGCTCAGATAGCTCGCTAAATTTTCGGTATCAAAATTCTGGTATCAAAATACTTACAGTAATCCCGATTAACCCCCGAGTATTGTATAGCGCCGCTTAAAAACTAGTTACTGTCGGGAGTCGGGGATATGGGGAAACCGGGAGTCAGATCAGGGTTCCCTGTGCCCTGTTCCCTTCTCCCTGTGCCCTGTTCCCTTCTCAAACCCAGGACGAAAGTACATCAACGAATTGAGAAATGCTATATCTTTAACCACCAGCAACAGCTGTGACAATACTCACTTCATCCCCATTGTTGAGTTTTGTTTCTGTATTGTCCAACAAGCGGATATCTTCCCCGTTCACGTAGAGATTCAAAAATCGACGGGGTTTACCCTGCTCATCGCAGAGTTTTTGTTTAATGCCAGGACAATTACTTTCCAGGGATTCGATCAGTTCAGAAACATTCGTTCCCTCACATTCTACGGTTGCTTGCTCTTGGGTATATTTCTGCAGAGGAGTAGGAATTAAAACTTTTACAGCCATAATCAATATCTTGCTTCGAATTCTCAATTTTCAAGGTTGAATGGTAAGCAATCAGTTATCAGCTCTTCAGTTATCAGCTCTCAGCAGTCAGCTCTCAGCCATCAGCCATCAGCCATCAGCTTATGGATTATCACAGGCTTCTAGCCTGTGTCACCACGCTGTCTTGATGCAGTCGCTCATGGGGAATACAACGGCAGTTGCTCATGGGGTTTCCCCCCATGACCGCGCTGCATCGCTACTAGATCGATGCTTTTGAATAATATCAGCTGAGAGCTGACTGCTGAAAGCTGATTGCTGATTGCTTAAACTAAAACTTGCTGCCATTCCAAACGCTCTAGGGTGTTAGCCCGCTCATATGCTTTCTCAAAATTGTCTAGTTTTGGTTCAATGACAAACGGTTGACCCACATAGCCTTGAACTGCTTCTTGGGTCTTTAATCCATTACCAGTGATGTAGGCTACGGTAGTTTCATCGGGGTCAATTTTACCAGCTTCTACCAGCTTCTTGAGTACAGCAATTGTAGTACCGCCTGCGGTTTCGGTGAATATTCCTTCGGTTTCTGCCAGCAACTTCATCCCTTCGATAACTTCTGCATCAGTTACGGATTCAATGTTTCCGTTAGTTTTCTGAGCTATTTCTAGAGCATAGATGCCGTCGGCTGGGTTTCCAATCGCAATGGATTTAGCAATGGTGTTGGGCTTGACTGGAGTAATAAAGTCGCGTCCTTCTTTGAAAGCTTGAGCGATCGGGGAGCAACCTTCTGCTTGAGCACCACTGAAGCGCACTGATTTATCTTCTACTAGACCGACTTTGATGAATTCTTGGAAGCCTTTGTAGATCTTGGTGTATAAGGAACCTGATGCCAAGGGAGCAACAATATGATCCGGTAGTTGCCAACCTAGTTGTTCAGCTACTTCAAAGCCCAGAGTTTTAGAGCCTTCTGAGTAGTAGGGACGTAGGTTAATGTTCACAAATCCCCAACCGTGGCTGTTGGCTACTTCACAACAGAGGCGGTTGACTTGGTCGTAGTTGCCTTTGACTGCCATTAATGTGGGGTTGTAAATCAGAGTGCCCATCACTTTACCCGCTTCCAGGTCAGCAGGGATAAACACGCAGCAGTCGAGTCCAGCATGGGCTGCGATCGCAGCAGTAGAATTCGCTAAATTTCCAGTACTCGCACAGGATACCGTTGAGAAGCCTAACTCCCGTGCTCTACTTAGAGCCACTGATACCACCCGGTCTTTGAAGCTGAGGGTGGGCATGTTGACCGCATCATTTTTAATGTAGAGATTTTTTAACCCTAAGCGTCTAGCCAAGCGAGTCGATTTGACTAAGGGAGTCATTCCCGTACCAACATCAATATAGTTATCAGTGGCAAGGGGTAAGAAAGAACGATAGCGCCAGATAGATTTCGGACCTGCCTCAATGCTCTGCCGGGTTACATTGCTTTTGAGGATACTGTAGTCATATTTTACTTCCAACGGACCAAAGCATTCCTCACAAACGTGCATTGCCTTGGGCTCATACTCCGCACCACACTCTTTACACTTCAACTTGGTAAATGCGGTAGATGCCTGGGTTTTGGGAGTAATTGTGGCTTGGCTCATGGGTATATCTCTGAATTACGCTCTCTAATTACGTTCAGTCAAGACTTGATTAAAAGTAACATACCTCAAAATGCACGTCAAACATACCCGACTTTTTTAGTCGGGATTAATTGCAGCCCTTAAAGACTCATCATTAAGCGGTCAAAATTACTGTCAATTAAAATACAACGGTTGAGTGCGATTAGTGATATATGGCTGTTTGTAGGCAAAAGGCAAGAGGCAAGAGGCAAAAGTAATTCCCCCGATTCCCGATTCCCGATTCCCGACTCCTGATTCCCGACTCCCGACTCTCCACTCCCTAGTAGCGCTGGTGGAAATCGTTATAGTATCTTTCCGAAAGCGGAAAATCCTTTTCAATCCCTAAAGAGTCCCTCAACTATCCCATGGGCAAAATCGCCAAAACACATAAATTCATCATCATTTGCCTGACTACTCTAATTTTTATTAGTGCTGGCAGCGCCTTTGCTCAAGACACAGTTATCTTTAGCAGAAAAGATATCTTTCATCCCGTTATCGCTAAAAACGGTATGGTTTCCTCTCCAGAACGCTATGCCTCAGAAGCTGGTTTAGCGGTTTTAAAAGAAGGTGGCAATGCTGTTGATGCTGCGGTAACCATGGGGTTTACCCTAGCGGTAACCTTACCCCGAGCTGGCAATCTCGGTGGCGGTGGCTTTATGGTCTTACATCTGGCCAAAGATAACCAAACCATTGCTATTGATTATCGGGAGAAAGCACCAATCGCTGCTACTCGTGATATGTTTCTGGATAATAATGGTGAGGTTGACCCAGAAAAGTCTCGATACAGTTATTTATCTGTAGGTGTTCCTGGTACCGTAGCTGGGTTAACCATGGCACTGGAAAAATACGGGACTATTTCCTTAGAACGGGCATTACAACCAGCTATTAAATTAGCAGAAGAAGGGTTCCCAGTTTCTCAAGATTTGTTCCGCTCTCTGAGATACTCTCAGCAGCGAATGCAGGCTTCTGAGGCGAGTATGGCTATTTTTTATAAGCCAGGGGGCGTGCCTTATCAGGTAGAGGAAATCTTGGTACAAAAGGATTTAGCCCGTAGTTTAAAGCTGATTGCTAAACATGGTGCTAACGCTTTTTATGAAGGTGCGATCGCATCGGCTATCGTAGCAGATATGGAAGCCAATGGTGGTCTGATTACCAAACAGGATTTAGCGACCTATAAACCCGTGATTCGAGAGCCGATTCGGGGCACTTATCGGGGCTATGAGATTTATTCTATGCCACCTCCAAGTTCTGGAGGTATCCATCTAGTCCAGATGTTGAATACATTAGAAGCCTTTCCGATTCGGAAACTGGGACATAATACTGCCCAAACCATTCATTTAATGACGGAAAGTATGAAGTTAGCTTATGCTGACCGTTCTAAGTTTTTAGGAGATCCTGACTTTGTGCCCGTTCCGATTGCTGAATTAACCTCTAAAACCTATGGTGAACGTATCCGTCAACGGATTAATCTCTATCGAGCAACTCCCAGTTCAGAAATTGCCCCTGGTAATCCTACTCAACCAGTAGAAAGCAATGATACCACCCATTATTCAGTGATGGATAAGTATGGCAATGCTGTTGCTAATACCTATACTTTAAACTTCAGCTATGGCAGTAAAATTACAGTACCGGGAACGGGTATTCTCCTCAACAATGAAATGGATGATTTTTCAGCTAAGCCAGGAGTACCTAATGCTTTTGGGTTAACTGGAGCAGAATTCAATGCGATCGCACCAGAGAAAAGAATGCTGAGTTCTATGACCCCAACAATTGTGCTCAAAGATGGTAAGCCTTATCTAGTCACTGGCAGTCCCGGAGGGAGTAGGATTATTACCACCGTTTTGCAATTGATTATGAATGTGATTGATCACCAGCTCAATATTGCTACAGCTACTAATGCTATTAGGGTACATCATCAATGGTTACCGGATAAACTTTTTATAGAACAGGGTTTGAATGGTGATACAATCCAATTATTAAAGTATAAAGGATATAAGATTGCGGTGGCTAATGCGATGGGGAGTACCCAGAGTATCATCTACATTAACAATTCATTTGAAGGTGCATCTGATCCTCGCCGACCTGGTGCCTTAACCTTAGGTTATTAACCTTAGCAATAATTATAATTATGAGGTACAATAATCTAAATTTTAGGGAGCAGGGACTTCGGAGCAGGGAGCAGCTAAGAGGCAAGAGGCAAGAGGCAAGAGGCAAGAGACAAGAGACAAGAGGCAAGAGGCAAGAGACAAGAGACAAGAGGCAAGATGGAAAATAATTTGTACATCATAAATATGAAAAAATATAGTATTTACTTTAAGAATCCGTGTAGGAATTGTGGGAATTTTGGATCGTAAGTTCCCTACTCCCTACTCCTTACTCCCTACTCCCTACTCCCTACTCCCTACTCCCTACTCCCTACTCCCTACTCCCTTTGCTATTACATGCCTCCACCAGAGCCTAAGAATAAATGTCTAGATTGCTTAGGGATGAAATTGGAAGGAATCCTGATTCCGCCAAACAAACAAAAACGTAAGTTTTGGCAAAAACCCTCTAAAATCCCGCAGATTGATTTATACCTAACTATCCAATTTAAGCAACAGTGGGAAGAGTTGCTCGAAGGTCGTGTTAAATTTGGACTAAAAGGTGGAGTACTGCGTATTCATCTCCAACATGGTAATATCCCCTATGAATTCCGTGAACTTGGTGGTTATCTTCAACTGGCAACAGTAGGTAATCAACAGCCACCATGGCCTAGTTGTGATCTTAAGCAGCGTCCAACAGACCCGAATGGCAACAGGGAAAAAGGGAGAGATGCTGTTACTCCAGAAGCTACTCAATCGCAATCCCACGAGACATCCCAAGCAGAATCTCAAGCAGAATCCTACGAGACATCCCACCAGAGCGATCAGGTTTCCTGGTGCCACATTACCAATCAAGTTTCGGGGGAAAATCCTGCCTGGATTTTTGAAGAACAGAAGGGCAATAGTGTTTTATTTGGTTCCCTGAATCGGGTAAAGCTAGCAACTGTGAATGTCACTGCTTTACCCTGTCGTATCCAAGCAATCTTTGAAGTATCCCAGCGAGATATTTGTGTCACTGATGTTGAGGGGTTGTGGTCGAATAACCTCTCCCGCAATAAAACCGTTGTGCTGAACAGACTGATTGTGGAACATTTGTTGGTAAGTAAATTTAAGCCCTATCTGTCTCGAGTGGAATTGCAATATGGGTGAGGAAAAATCTCAACCAATTCTGCTAAGCCTGATCAAGCGGGTTTTAGTGGCAGAAACAGACAATCTTGAGCAGTTGACTGCAATGGTTGGGCTGAATCTGGCTGAGCACTTCACTGCGGCTGACTTAAGTTACACTGACCTCAGCCAAGCTAGGTTGATTGAAGCAGATTTCAGAGGAACAGATTTCCGGGGGGCTAACCTCCAAGGTGCCAACTTCTGTAATGCTGACTTGAGGGGGGCTGATTTCAGGAGTGCCAATCTCAGCATGAGCGACTTCAGGAGTGCTAATCTCCAGGGGGTAAGCCTTGGTGGTGCAGACCTGAGGGGGATACGATTAGATGGGGCAAATATCAGGGATGGTGACCTCAGTGGTGCTGACTTGAGGGGAGCTGACGTCAGGAAAACTGACCTGACTGGTGTTAATCTTAGCGAGGCTAAATTGGGAGGTGCTTACCTCCAGGGGGCTAAACTCAGAGGGGCGAATCTGGGAAGTGCGATTTTGAGCAGAGCTAACCTTCAGGGGACAAACTTGATCCGTGCCCACCTGGGGGGAGCTGACTTGAGGTGTGTTGATTTATCTCATGCTAACTTGAGTCGTGCGGAGCTTAGTGAAGCTAATCTCAAAGGTGCAAAACTCAGGGGCACTCATCTCAAAGGTGCTGATTTGAGTTTAGCAGATATGACCCAAGTGTGCCTGATTCGTGGTAATTTGAGTTATGTCCATCTGATTCGTGCCAACCTACGCAAAGCTGAGCTGATTCGTAGCGACTTAAGTCACAGTGATCTCAGGGGAGTTGATCTTCAGGGAGCTGACTTGAGTTTGGCTATCTTGGAAAATGCTGACCTTAGGAGTGCTAATCTCAGAAGTGCGAAGATGAATCTTACTGAGTTAGATGGTGCCAATCTTAGGGGGGCTGATTTTACTCATGCAGATATCAGGGGGGCAAGAGTGAAAGGGGCTAGGTTCGCTAAAAATAGAGGTATTTCTAATCAGATGAGAGGGGTTTTGATGCGGTTAGGGGCAATTTTTGAAGATGATGACCGCGATAGCTCTAGAGTTATTATTCTTCGTTAAGTTAGGGAGTATCTTTCAGAAGATTGTAGCCCTGGGGGCAGGGAATCGGGAATCGGGAATCGGGAATCGGGAAAAAGTTATGAAAAAATTATATAAAGGGTTTAGCAATTCGTATTCATTCCGTAGGGATTACGGTGCGTTAGCTTTGCCGGATGCTGCTGGCGAATTCGTGAAACCCTTATTCTGCCGTAATCTTCTCCCCTCTCCCAAGGTTGGGAGAGGGGCTGGGGGTGAGGGCTGATGGGGCTTCT
>WTKN01000113.1 GCA_011524395.1 Moorena sp. SS36440bin_2 | reverse complement strand
TCATCCCACGCCAAATTAAAAATTCTGGCGTGGGGCTCCTGCTGATCTCGCTGAAGTTTTTCTTCCCCCGACTCCCGACTCCCGACTCCCGACTCCCGACTCCCGACTCCCGACTCCCGACTCCCTACTGCCTAAAACATGGATAATTCAAACTACTATTCCAACTACTATAGTTACCTTGGGCAGGATAAGGGACCAACTCCACAATGCCCTGCTGATTAATTATCCATCCTTGGGCTTCAATAATAGGTGATTTCTTTTTAGTCATTGGTTGTGGCTGATCTGGCCTGTTATACCCTAATGTCCTTTTTCTCCAACTCCGGCTTCTTCTCCTATTGCTTAATGGTGTAGTATCTTGATCAACCATCAGCCGCAAATCGGGTACTACTACTTGACCCCGCAACACCCCAGCTGGGTTAGCGGGGATTCCTCCTTTTCCGGTAACTAAAAAACTATTCCCGCTGCTTGCTGCACAATCGGTGATGATTTGATTGCTGGTATCCACTACATCTACAGGTAGCTTATCTAAGGCTTGGGCGGGGTTAACCTCTGGAGTATTGAGAGTAACGCTACCATCAATACCAAGTTGGGAGGAAGCGGTAATCTTACTACTGCGATCGCTAAAAATTCCAATCGCCGTAATATTGATATTTCCCCCACGGCCTAAAATGGCATTGGCACTGATTTTACTACCCTTTGATGTGAGCAAAAAGTCGGTAGTAATAGTAATATTGCCACCAGTAGCAGTATCCCTGGCATTAGTGGTTATCTCACTGTTGTTGCGTAAGAAAATTAGTTTGGCATTAGAGAGGGTAATATTCCCTTGGTCTCCAGCAGAGGTTTCAGCATTGAGGAAACCATTGTCGAGCTGGATAGTATCAGCAGAGATGTCCAAAGTTCCAGCAACACCGGTACCTGTACTGCTGACCGTTACCAATGCGCGATCGCTAGCGCTAAATGTCTTGGTCTTCAGGTTAAGGGAACCCGCTTTCCCTGTTTGGGTTGCCCGAGATGCGATCGCACTAGCTGACCCATCTGGGTCAATGCTGTTTCGTCCAACTCTGGCTAATCGCTCGTTGTAGGTAGGGTCAATACCAGACAGAGTGATCTTCTCAGAAGCATTGATAGTAATATTACCGGCATCACCACCCTTGAAGCTAGAAGTAAAAATCTGAGCGCCATTGGTTAATGCCAGGGTGTCCACCTCTAAGCTAATTTGACCAGCTGAAGCATCACTCTGACTTTTAGCGGTGATCACTGCCCCATTATCCAGACTGAGGGTGGGGCTTTCAATTAAAATTTCACCACCAATCCCAGTTGCCGTGGATTCAGTGTTGGCAGAGATAGCGCTAGAGAAGCCAAGGGCGGGACTGAAGCCAGACAGAGTAACCCTTTCTGTAGCATAAATCTCAACATTACCAGCATTACCAACACCCGAAGTAGAAGCCCTTAATTCCGCTCCATCCTCTACCGTCAAGCGCTCAGTTTCTATGGTCAAATTACCCCCATTTCCCCTAGCTCTTCGGTTCACCCCTGCGATTAAGTCGCTGCGAAACTGACTATCAGGTGAGGTTCCAATCACCTCTATTTCTTTAGCCTGTATCGATATCAAACCCCCATCACCCTCACCAGAAGTAGAGGTGTTGATACTTGCTCCCTCTCGTACTCTAAGACGTTCTGTATCAATGAAGATAGTTCCTCCGTCCCCTGTAGCTCTGGCTAGGACATCAGTAAATAAGCCACTCACGGATGAGTTATTGTTTGACGTCTCAACTAATAACTCAACCTCCCCGATTCCCACCACATCTACCTCAGTCGCCCGAATTGTCACAGTACCCCCATCCCCATCCCCCAAGGTTCCAGAGCCTACCTGTGACCCATCCCGTATGATCAGACGCTGGGTATCGATAGTCAAATCTCCCCCATTGCCGACCGCATCTGGAATCACACCAGTGGACAAAACGCTTTGGGATATATCAACTGTATCCGTAACTGTGATAGTGACATCTCCAGCATTTCCTGTCCGTGCCGCAACTGCTAATATGTCTGCATCATTCATAGACAAGTTACGACTGGTAAGTGTGATATCCCCACCGCCTCTGACACCGTAAGTCCTAACCAAGCTCTCGTCAAAAACAATATCCTCTGTTGCCTGTAAGCTTATACTTCCTCCCTCACCAGAAGTAGAAATGGTCTTAAGATCGTTTGTCCTAATGGTGCCATTGGTTGCATTCAGGGAGATGGAGCCACTATCAACAATCTGGGCTGATTCATCATCAAATTCCGCAAATGTAGGCATTTCTGCTTCAACACCAGTTAGAATAATGTTATATTGACCGATGTCAAAACCACTTCTATCTTCCCAAGCTACCAGAGGTGACTCACTGCCAAGCTGATCTGCTTCATCAATACTGGTAAAATCCCCCGTATCGTCTCCATCTGGAAATATATCTCCTGCTTCACTAACTGGTTCTACACCAAAACCACTAATAGCTAGATAGTAAATTCCTGGCTCCGTTGGGGTTAGGGCAGTGCCTGCTGGTAAGAGTGATTGAACACAACCACCACAGTTGGTGTCATCATCATTGGCATAAATTCCTATACCCTCTTCATCAAACAAGAATAACTGGGTGTCTAACTCAGTCCCATCAGTGGTGCGAGCAGAAAAAGTCCCCCCTCCAGTCAGAAAGATTTGGTACAGGTCTACATCAGTTTCGTCGCTAATCGTGCCAGATATGAATATAAATTCAAAGGGGACTGCGGGAGAATCACTAATAACTGTAGCTGTGTCAAGCAATTGTCCGGTATCTCTAACCGGGGGAATTGATGTATCAATGTTACCAACGGTTATATTCGCACCGCTAATAGCAATGTTCGTTCCATTGGTGCGGATGGTGTCAAAAAAGGTATCTTCCATCCGAAAATCCCCTACCCCATCCCGATCTGCATCAGCAGTAAACACCATTACTTCACTGCCTGATTTTAAGTTTAGTTCGTTATCCTCTAAGTCGTCGATTACTATATCATTGGTTGCTTGTAGAACAAAATTATTACTTCTTGAGAAATCCTCCATAAGGGTCTCGTAGAGAGTGGTAGCTGCGAGATTATCAAGCTGACTTAATGGAGTAGTTAGAATAGCATCCGCTGTGTCGGAATTATTAGCAATTTCAGGATTAATTTCATCTATGGCATCTTCTTGAGAGCCATTAGCAATGATGATATCTGTGGAATCAACTAATAAGGTTCCCGCAAAACCATTCATGGCGCTAGTATCAATATCTCCCCGCAAAATTAGGTATTCTTGCCCTGATACCTCTACATAGCCACCGTTACCAGAAATTTGCCCACCACGAGCTCTGATGGTGCCGTAAAATCCAGTAATTTCATTCCCTGAAATAATTACTCTACCGCCATTGCCTTGTGTGATCGCATCAGCACGAATCTCAACATTAGGACCAATGAAGGTGCGGCTAGTTTCTTCGTTACCAATGATAACGGTTCCCCCACCGTCAGAGTCAGACACATTAATCTCAGTATTATCTAATAAGCTAATCTGGGAACCACTGACTTCTACTGTTCCTGCTCGTGCTGTCAAAGAACCAGTGCTAGTGATAGTATCGGCTGATAGGATTAGACTTTGCCCAGTACCAACAGTTAAGTTTCCCTGATTCCTAATCTGAGGCAATAGCGAGTGGGGGAGACCCCCAAGACCGCGCTGCCTCGCTTGATGTTGACGTAGAGCATTGGTAAAGAAAGCACCAGGTTGGATGGTCAGTAAGTTACTGCTTTCCGGCTCTGTAGCACTAAATAGTCCTTGCTCCCCTAACCTAATGCCATCGGCTGTAGTAGCGATAAATGAGCCACGGATATCTAACCGAGCGTTGTTGCCAAAATTAATACCATTGGGATTGATTAAATAAAGATTTGCTGTTCCCTCTACCCCCAAAGTCCCGAAAATTTGTGAGATATTGCTACCTGTTACACGAGTAATAATGTTAGCAATCCCATTCGGGTTAGCAAAGTAAACGTTTTGTCCCTCATTAACATTAAATTCCAGGAAACTATGAAACAGATTACTGCCTCGAATGGCACCACCTTCAATTAAGTCTCGAAATTCTTGGGGAGTAAACTTGGACTGTTCTACTCCTAAGGTTTGATCGGGGGTAATCTGGGCATAAGCTGCCTGGTGATTAACTATCGAAGCTATGCTGGCTAATAAAACAATAGGGAGTTTTGAGTACCAAGATAACATCCTTGCTCCTGTACCTTAGAGGGCTAGACCAATGTCTGTCTTTGATGCACCAGCTTTGTGAAAAAATCATCCAGATACTTTGACTGCCATGGAATTACTCACAAGTCTTTTTTTGAGTGATATTACTGATGCTTCGGCCTAATTCTGGCACACTATTTTCGTTTTGTCCTCGTGGAAATTACCCAGGATGGACTTGGAGACCTAGGTTGATCAGCGGTAGTCGTAAATACTTTTAACTAAGCTATAGCGGGCAGCACTATAGAAGCCTGTATAGTTCTCATAATGTCTACGTTCTTTTTTAGTTTAGTCTCCCACTCAAATTGTACCTTGATGTCGTTAATTTTTAATTCGGTTATTTTTCAACTTTAAATCAACTATGTTTATTTTTAAAGATATACAAAAGCAGGATATGATGTATGTAACGCACCCTAGGCAAATTTACAAATATGAGATGCACCCGGTGCTTTGTGGCACAGGCTTCAAGCCTGTGACTTAACGACTGATAGCACCTCAAGTAGCGTGCGCTTAGCGCATATGCTTACCTTCTAGGAATACATCGGAAAATGGAATTCAATGCTGAGAATTAAGCACTAGGAGTAAAGAATCCCACTGGCATAAAACCGCCAACTACTTCTTCAAGGTTGTCATCAGTTAGTTCCAGGTCGTCATCGTTTAGTTTAAGTTCCTGATCCCTTAGACTTCTAAAGCCAGCCTTGTCTGACACCAACTGGTCAACAGAGCCGTTGTTTTTTTTCAGTGAATTTTTGATTTGTTGGGTATTCATGGTCATCCTGAAGTTGAATTGATTGATTAACTCAATTATCTACTAGTTTAGCAGATATTCCCTGATTATTATTTTCCTTAATAGAAATTATTTTTCCGGAAGATTCGCTGAAATTATCCTATGATTTTCGCTTTAGGTGCCCTTGACCCCTAATTAAATTCGCCACGGGTCGCACCTCAACTTTACTTTAACTTTAAATTTTGTCCGAATACTTACAAGCAGCCCTGATGATTAAACTAACTTCCATGGCTAATTTAGATAATATCGGCTAATAACTCCATAATTACCCATTAATGATCCACCTTGAGCTTCAATGATCGGTAATTTAGGATAGTATTGTTCTGATATAAATCCAGATTGTTTCCTTATTTAGGGTTTATAAAACTCTGATTAATTGCTAATTAACTTGCCAATTAACTTCTTATAAAGACTGGCTCCTGAATATTGAATAAAGTTGGTTATGTCAAACTCAGTTTATTATCATAATTAATCATAATTATACTAAAAAGTAGGCTAGCCTTTATGTAAATAGACTACCCTACAAAAGTTTTCTATTGCCGAGGTAATAATTAATTAAACTCTAGAAGGCAAAGTGTCTATGCCTAAGTCTAACTCGGGTGATTAATAGACCTTAGAGAAATACATAGAGCCATGGGATTCAAGGCTGATGATTAAGCTGAAGGGACAAAGAATCTTATGCCACCAACTGCTTCTTCAAGGTTGTCATCGGTTAGTTCAAGATCGTCATCTGTTAGTTTGTTTTCCTGATCCGTTAGACTTCTCAAGTCAGCGTTTTCTGAAACTAACTGATCTGTTGACTCGTTGTTTTTTTTCATTGAATTATTGGTTTTTTGCGTATTCATAGCCATCGTTAAATTCAATTAATTGCTTGACTTAACCATATACTAGTTTAGCAGAGATTACCTGAACAAGTTTTTTCGTTTCTTGATTTGCGCGGTCATGGGGGTTCCCCCCATGACCGCGCAAATCACGCTAATAGAAATTAATGTTGGGGAAAACTAGTTGAAATTATCCTAGACTTAGGGTAAATGTTGATTCAGTTTTAGTTGTGTCTGACTACTTACAAGCAGCCCTGATGATTAATCCAACTCCCATGGCTAATTTGGGTAGGATAGGCCACCAACTCGACAATTCCCTGGTCATTAATGATCCAGCCTTGGGCTTCAATGATCGGTAATTTATGATTAGTCATGGCTGTTTGATCACGGTCTTGGTGATACTGTAGTCTTCTTCTGAGGGAACTCCGGGTTTTCCTCCTCTTGACTGGTGGTGTATTTCCTGGTGTATTGCCTTCATCAACCATCAGCCGTAAATCGGGTACCACCACTTGACCGCGCAACACCCCAGCTGGGTCAGGTGGGAGTCCTCCTGCTCCAGTGACCACAAAACTATTCCCACCCACCGCTGCACAACTAGTCACAATTTGATTGCTGGTATCTACCACATCTGCGGGAAGCTTGGCTAGGGCTTGGGCAGGGTTGACATCTAGGGTATTGACGTTGACGGTGCCATCAATACCGAGTTGAGAAGAAGCGGTAATCTCACTAGTGCGATCGCTAAAAATGCTAATGGCAGTAATAGTAATATTTCCCCCACGTCCGAATATGGCATTGGCAGTAATATCACTATTCTCTAGGGTTACCAAAAAGTCGGTAGTGATGGTGATATTCCCACCAGTGGCACTCTGACTGGCGTTGGTAGTGATGGTACTGTTGTTGCGTAAGACTACAAGCTGGGCATCAGACAGGGTAATATTTCCTTGGTCTCCAGCAGTAGTTTCGGCATTGAGGGAACCATTATCGAGTTGGATGGAATTGGCATTTACTTCCAAGGTGCCAGCAACACCGGTACCAGTACTACTGACCGTTGCTAGGGCAAGATCGCGAAGGATAAATGTCTTGGTATTGAGGTTAATCGAACCCGCTTGCCCATCTCCTATTGCTCTCGATGCGATCGCACTGGCTTCCCCATCTGGGTCAACTCTGTCTGCTCCCAATATCGCTAATCGGTCATTGTAGGTAGGGTCAATGCCAGAGAGGGTGATTGTATCAGTTGCATTGATGGTAATACTGCCAGCATCACCGCCACTGGAGCCAGAGGTCAGGATTTGAGCCCCATCGGTTAATGCTAGAGTGTCTGCATCCACAGTAATTTCACCACCAGGAAAGTTACTACGGCTTAATGCGCTAATAACTGCCCCATTATCTAGGCGTATAGTAGGGGTCTTAATCGTAATATCCCCACCAATCCCTCTAGCCGTAGATTCGGTATTGGCAGAGATGCGACTGGATTGACCACCTCTGCGACCACCGACGGGACTAACCCCAGAGAGGGTAATGCTCTCAGTAGCGTTAATCTCGAGATTACCAGCATCTCCGTTGCCAAAGGTAGAACTCCGTACCTCTGCCCCATCGGAGATCCTAAGCTTTTGGGTATCAACGGTCACAGTTCCCCCATCCCCTGTAACTGTTGGTTGAACACTACTAAACAAGCCGCTAGTAAACTGGCCATTAGCTGAAATCCCAATCAGCTCTACATCAGTAGCCCTTACTGTTATGGTACCGCCATTGCCTTGACCTAAGGTAGCACTATTTATCTGTGCTCCATCCCGTACTGTCAGCCGTTGGGTATCAATGGTCAACGTCCCCCCATTCCCTGTAGCGTTTGGGATAACGCTACTAAACAAGCCGCTACTGAACCCAATAGAACTTCCACTAACCTCTACCTCAGTAGCCCGTACTCTTACTGTACCACCGTTGCCTGAACTATTGGTAGAACTGCTGATCTGCGCCCCATCCCTTACTCTCAGGCTCTGGGTATCAATAGTTAACTCTCCGGCATTGCCTGTTGCTGATGAGTTAACATTCACCGACAACAGTGAAGTTTCCCTAACCTCTACATCAGTAGCTTGTATTCTTAGGGTACCTCCATCCCCCTGACCAAAGGTGTCACTAATTATCAGTACCCCATCCCGTACCCTCAATGCTTCGGTATCAATGGTGATGATACCCCCATCTCCAGTGGCTCCTTGCTTCGAATTAGATTGTAATAAACTCAACGATTCAATAGCTACAGTATCTTTCGCGCTAATCGTTACATTCCCTCCGTCCTTGGTTCCGGAAGTACTAGCATCTAGGATAGTACCGTTTCTTAAGAATAGGTTGCGACTGGAGAAATTGATATTGCCACTGCCAAAACTCCCTGCTGTACTAATGGAGCTATCCTCAAAGGTAATATTGTCTTTAGCGGTTAGGGTAAGGTTTCCTCCTTCACCATCAACAGCAGCGGTATTCAGATTACCGGCTGTAATTCCACCATTGGTCCCATTTAAGGTAATCGAGCCACTATTGACAGTTGCAGGTTTGCTAGCTGATTCAGTAAAGGTAGCCAAAGGCGCTTCCACACCAGTCAGAGCAATGGTATAGTTACCCAAGTCAAATCCCCTAATATTGTCCCAATCACTTAAGGGAAAACTCCCGCCTGTTGTTGTTGCTGGATCTACAGTGGTAGATTGATCCACAAAAATAGAAATCGGGAACATTGGATTTGGAAAAATCTGTCCTCCCTCGCTCACTGGTTCTATTCCGAAGCCACTGATGGCTAAATAATAAATCCCTGGTGCAGTGGGGGATGAGGGATTACCAGCGGGTAAGGTCGATTGCAAGCAACCTCCACAATTGGCATCATTATCA
>WTKN01000206.1 GCA_011524395.1 Moorena sp. SS36440bin_2 | reverse complement strand
CCGCGCTGCCTCCCCAAGACCGCGCTGCCTCCCCAAGACCGCGCTGCATCGCTTTACACTCTATATTCCCTTGGCTATGCCAATGTTGATGAGTGGAGCATTCCTCAACCTACTGAAAATCCTGGTGAGGTGATCAGTATTTTGATTCGATATCTGTTGCTCGATTAAGATAGCAATTTGCCGGGGATTTGAATCCCTGGCAAATAATCAAGCAAGAAGGATGAATGATCAGTTGGGATGTTATTGATTAGGAGAATGTGCTGACTAACTTGATAACAATGTAATGATTCTGATCCACTTATCGGTGGATAGTGCAGCTAGTCTGTACTCGTGGAAAAGTACAATTCATGATTCGGTCAAGTTTTGCTTAACTGCAATCCTTGACCGAATTTTTTTATTCAATTACTTGAAATTGCGACAATGCAATAGTTTTCTAGCATCCTCTTCTCTGTATTAACCTATTTAAGCCATTACACCCATTTCCCCTTTAAATTGCAATAATGCAATAGTTTTTGATAACTGTTTTATCCTACTAATTCCATTACCACCACTAATCCCAATTAACACCACAGCTTTAAATTGTGGTAATGCAATAGTTTTTTTTATGCCATTGCATTTTAAGAACAAGTGTGTTATAGTAAGGATATCGTAAAAGCAATGGTTTATTCCCCATGATGATTTCCACTGCACAAGCCGCTGATTTACTTGGTGTTTCTGCCACTCGCGTCCGTTACCTTCTGGGCAAAGGCAGAGTTAAAGGGGCTTATAAGGTGGGTAGAACTTGGGTGATTCCGTTGTTTGATGGTATGCCGGTGGTCACTCCTGGCACTCGCGGACCAAAACGGAACTGGTCAAAGCGTACAAATTACACTAAGGCTGTGATCCACGTTAATCAGAGGGTGATTCGCCAAAATCTAAAGACCGGGGAGCGTAATCCTGTAATTACGGTGAAGCGAGGCTCTAAAAATGTTTACGGTCATACGGTAGAGGTCAATGGCCCTTGTCGGGTGATGTATCGTCCAGATGCTCCACTAAATTGTGGAGCAAGGGTGTGGATTGAGACGATTTCTGATTTTGAAGTGATTTCAGCGTGATGGGGAATTTGCCTTGGCGTAGCTTGGCCTACCGCCAATCCCATTAAAATCGAATCACGACAAGCTGTCTTATGCTTGATGATTGACCTATGGTCACGCTACGGGAACGAGACTTTAGCGATTGACCTATGGTCACGCTACGCGAACGCGTTTTTTAGATGACCGAGATTTTAGCGATTGACCTATGGTCACGCTACGCGAACGCGTTTTTTAGCAATTAGATTTTTATGATCCCATCATTAGTGATCAGAGCATGACTATAGGGATCCGTGTAGGAATGGTGATAATTTTTGTTCCCTGTTCCCTATTCCCTGTTCCCTATTCCCTATTCCCTACTCCCTACTCCCTACTCCCTTGCTGTCATAACCAACTTAACCACTTAGCAAAGCTTCCACAAATTCATAACTAGAGAAAGGCCGCAAATCTTCAATGCCTTCCCCTGCACCAATAAAGCGAATCGGTAAGCCCAGTTCCCGCACCACTGCTAAAGCGACACCACCTTTAGCACTTCCATCCAATTTTGTTAATACCACCCCACTCAGTTTTGCTGCCTCTGAGAAGACTTGTGCTTGACGTAAACCATTTTGACCCAAGGTAGCATCCAGCACTAGCAAGGATTCAACTTTGGCATCTGGGGCTTTTTTAGCGACAATTCGCCGAATTTTCGCCAATTCCTCCATTAGATTTTTCTTATTTTGCAATCGTCCTGCTGTATCCACCAACAGTAATTCGGTATTTCTAGATTGGGCAGCACTAATGCCATCAAACACAACAGCAGCTGGATCAGTATTCTTACCAGGATTAGCAATCACTTCAGTACCACTGCGCTCTCCCCAAACCTTAACTTGTTCCACAGCCGCAGCTCGAAAGGTATCTGCTGCTGCAATTAAGCAACGGTAGCCTGACTTCTGACCTAAGTTAGCGAGTTTACCAATAGTAGTAGTTTTGCCAGCACCATTGACTCCAGTCATCAGCCAGATATTCAAGGTATCGTTTTCTGGAGCAAAGGTCTGGCTGTAATTGTTACTGTAAGGTTGCTCTAGCAAATCTCTGATGATTTGTTTGAGATATGCGATCGCTTTTTCTGCTGGTAGAGACTCCTCCCGCAACCTAGCTTGTAGAGTATCAATAATATAGTCAGTGGCCTCAACTCCCACATCTGCTTGTAACAGCAGTGCCTCAATCTCCATTACCGCGTCTTGATTCAACGGGCCTTGACCCACAATCGCCTTTAGTTGGTTAATCAACCCACGACGAGTTTTGCCCAATCCCTGACGCAGTTGCTTGAGCCAGCTAATTTCCTCGATCGAGATATCCTCAGGACTTCTTCCCTGAGATGCCAACACTTCTGCTGACCACAAGAACCCATCATCAAAGGCCAGACCCACATTTTGATCTATCTCTGCTTCCCCTTCATCCTCGATCACAGTTGCCACTTCGGGTTCCGGTTCAGGAGTTTCAATAGCTGTTTCCTTAAGACGTTCCAGTCGTGCTAGTCGGTTAGTACTTGCTCGACGCGCCCAACTTGGCCCAGAAGCGGGAGTTTCTTCCTCTGCTGTCTCAACTGATGGAGCTATATCAGTTGTCAAGGCATCTGACTCAGGGATTAGTTTATTCTCAACCGAGGTCATGGCTATAGATGAGTCATGATTAGAGCTTACTGAATCCGATGGTGTTGATACTACCTCCTCTACCATCTGATCCGAGGATTGCTCCGTTACTGGTTCCACGGTTTCAGCAGTATCTACCGAAGCTTCACTAACCCTAGACTCTTCTAATTCAGATTCTGCTTGTGATTCTTCTTCAGCAGTTATCTGAGCTATCTCAGCTGCAACTGTCGTGTCAGTTTCCTCAGACCCTTCCGATGTTTCAGCCGCTGGAGATTCAGTCTCTTGTGATTCTTGAGGTTTTTCCGGTGTAGCCGTTGCTGCTGGCTGAGCCGTTGTATCATCTACTGGCTTACTGTCAGTAGTTTCTGTCTCTGGGGATTGATCTACTTGTTGCTTCTGAACATTTTTGTAGGCAGCTTTTGCCCAACTCAGGTAATCATCAGCTGGTGCCGAGGATGACTCTTCTTGGGACTTAGAATCAGCTTGGTCTATTGGTTGTTGCTCTGTTGCCTTTTGTTCCGATTCTACTTGAGATGTATCAGAGTCCTTTTTCTCAGCAGACCCTGCCCTAGCATCAGACTTTCGTTGGAACCAATTAAAGACCATTACCCTTACTTGACTATGGCGTCAATTCACTATATATATTCAATATTTGATTTAGGATTTGAGTGCCTAGCCCTAGGCTAATCCCTAACCTTGAGTTCTCCACGGATTGAAATCGCGTGGATTCTAAGAGTCGTGTCGTTACGCGGGTTAAAACCGCGCTTGGCGCGCTTTCCAATGGCGAATCTGATTCGCCATTGGAAAGCGCCTCTCCACGACGCTCACAATACTAACTATAAATGAATCTAGCCTGTACCGTTGTGGCAGACTCAAAACTGCCCTACCTCCCTGGCCTATGGCCACGCTACGCGAACGGATTAACCAAAAAAAGTTAACCTGTGGATTTACTTTTAATTCACAATAGCTTTCGGAGTGGTTGTACCAAACAAATTAGGGCAATAAATCGCTACTTTTTGCTGCATTACTTACCTGTTCCATGGTCGTGGGATTCACACCGTCTCCTCCTGGCCGGAATCTCACCGTAAAGCGCAAAAAATCAACGCAACCAACCTTGTTCCTTACTCGCATCTCTATTCTAACACGATAGCCGGGATTTATCCCGGTACGCTGGCCGTAGGCCACGCGGGGCGCCTTCGCTGTCCACGTATGGGAATTAAGTGGCTAACTCTCGCTTGATGTTTATCTGTTTGTCTTAATTTTATCGATATTTGACTTAATATTATTAATTTTCTAATGTAGCCTTGCCTATTAGCCTAATTTTAGGCTATTCCCGATACTCCTCCTCTCTACGGTAGTGCTACACAAGTAGTGATTTTAGCTCCCGTTACCTTGACCAGACCCTAGCCAAATCACTACATCTTTACCACTACCCTCTCTACTCCCTACTCCCTACTCCCTACTCCCTACTCCCTACTCCCTCCGCTATTGTGGTAGAGCTTGAGTTTGGATCAACTCATTGGCACGACGCAAAACACCATTAATAAAACGGTGTCCCTCCTCATCACTGTAGCGCTTAGCCAGTTCCACTGCTTCATTAATTGCGACTCGGTCTGGGATATCTAAAAACGCAATTTCCGCCACAGCCATCCGCAGAATATCCCGGTCAATACGAGGCAAGCGCTTCAGTTGCCAATCTTTCAGGGATTGGTTCAACATCTGATCAATCTCAAGCTGTCTACGACTAATAGCTTTGAGAATTTCTAGGGTATAGCTACGGACTTCAGCCGTATTAGACAACTGGACAATTTCGGGAATCTCTACCGCGCTGCCCAAGTGATTGATCGCTTTTTCAGTTAACTCAATTGCATCTGTTACCATAGCTCTAGCACTACGTACATCAGTAGCACGAGTTTCACTTTCGAGAATGCGATCGCTACCCCGTTTCAGTTCAGCCGCCGCCGTTTCTAAAGCCTCTTGAATTTCTCCTGTCAGGGTACGAACAGCCGCCAGCACCAGATTATTGAGTTGTTGTGTATCCAACCGCTCTGGTGAGTTGGGCATCTGAGAGATGCTCAAAAGAGCCAGTTCACGGGCAATTCTGCGAGGTTGCATTGTTTGTCCTTAGTTGATTTTGTTCTTTTACCCAAAACGATTAGGTTTCTTCTGTTGGCAAAACCTGCTGTATCATCTCAGGCAATGGTTCTTCTAATGGTTGCTGTTCCGGAGGCTGCTGTAGATTAATTGGGATTGCCGGGCTATCTGGGCTAACAATTCCACCTGAGAGCAATACTTTAAAGGCATCTTCGATGGACATCGAAAGATTAATCACTTCCTGTTCAGGAACCATAGCATACCAGCCACTGGTGGGATTAGGAGTAGTAGGTATAAAAACGCTCAACATCGGGCGATTCATCTGGGATTGGAGTTGTGTACTGACAACACCGGTGACGAACGCGATCGCCCAGACTCCTTGGCGAGGATACTCTACCAAAATCACCCGACTAAACTTAGTTTTAGAATCCTGTAAAAGGGTTTCCAAAATCTGTTTAAGGGTTTTGTATACTGAGCCAGCTAACGGAATTGCTTGCAATAGTTTCTCCCCCAAATCTAGCAACCACCGTCCAACAATGTTGCGTGCCATCAAGCCAATCAGCATAATAAATAGTAGTGGTACTGTCAGCCCCACTCCTAAATTTATCAGATTTACTAAGATGGGGTGGAGATTATCAAAAGGGTTAATTTGTTTAGGAATTCTAGTTAAAAAACTTATCACCCAGTTGGCGATTGTAATCGTCAGCCAGATTGTGGTAGCCAGGGGAATTACCACTAGAATCCCCGCAATTAGGTCATTTTTTAGATCCTGCTTCAAGCCCTCGAACACAGAGCACAGATTCTCCTTTTAATAACTGAATAAAATTTTTTACTACCCACCTCAATTCCATACTATTCTCCCTACTTTTCCTAGCCACTTTTTTTTTCGAGTGGTTAAAAAAATGCTAAGGTGGATATAGCCCTTTTAGACTAGTATATCTCAGTTTTTTAGCGTAGCATGCACCTAGGCACAATCTAATCAATTTACTCGTGTATGGATACATAATTCAGTTTTCATCATCATAATTCAGCTATGGTTAGTGGGACTATACAGAACGATTGTTAGATTCTTGCGAGGATTTCAAGGTAAAAATTCCTTGACAATCAATTAGTCTGACTCGAAGCTTCTGACTTTAGACTCCTCAATGGTCGGAGCGTTGGTGATGTCGAACTCAGCTATTCTACGCCAATAGAAACTAATTTTAAAGTAGGTGGAGTGGGGGGAAAGTGAGGTGGCTTTGACTCATGGGAGGCTATATCAAACGAAAAAACCTACGCTGCACCTATAAAGGTAACTTTTAACAGTATAATTAAACCTGTTTTCCCTTTTCACTCTAGATTTGGGAGCTGGCTTTAGCTACTAAGCCTGGTTTCTATAAACTGCCACAAAACGGTAGGCCGTTTGGAGCAATCAAAAAGACCACTTCCGAAGTCTGGCGCTAGTTAATGGTTGGATGATGCCATTAGGGAGTTATACCCATGACGCTTATTTTACCCAGCACCAGATATAGAGTTATTACTGGCATGAACTAAGATCAGACCAGTTTTTTCCCTTTGACCAGATCAATCGGTATTATTCTTTACATATTACCAGAGATAGATTAACAAAGATAGAAAATCAAAAATGAAATGTTTGATTTATCGGTTAGTTAGCCAATGAGTTTTATCATGGATCCTACCCTAATCTGGCAGAAATACTACAGCCAAAGGATTCTCGAGCAAGCTGTGCAAGCAAGCAACCGACAAAGAAGCCACTTGGGTGCATCTGATATTGGTAAAAAAGACGGGGAGTGTGGGGAGAGGGGGAAGTGTCACCAAGTGTGGTAATTTTTGCCTAATTCCATGTATTGATATGCACCCAGCCAATTAATCCTCGCTTAATGATGCGCTCGTCACCTCGGTAGGATCTGAGTCTTTTGATTCTGGGGAAGTGGAGGAAATCACACGGCTACTCGGAGGGGGCATGGGATGCTTAAGTTCCCAAACTTTGAGCAATATCAGATACTCATAAAATGCTTGTAAGGTACACCAGGTAAACCCGGCTTTACCATCCAAGAAGCCTCCGAGTATAAAGTACATGTATATAAAACGCAATACAGGTCGCCAGGGCAACCGTAAGGACAAGTTTTTCAGGGCACGGCGTCTGTCTACTTCCGAACGCCCAAAAAATAGGTCTAGCCACTTAACAGTTCCTTGCTCCAACTGGCGCAAAGTTTCGAGGGCTTCGTCGGTAGAGTAGCGATTGTGTTTATCAATCCAGCGGGTAAATCCCTTACTATTGGTGTAGTGAGGATATGTTTCTTTTATGAAACCAGTCTGTCCATCGCATACTTCCCGTTCCGTATGACCATAATCATCAAACCAAACCTTTTCCTTACAAAACAGCCGTAGTTGGTAACGGGGATACTGAGTAGAGTAGCGAATCCAGCGATTCATGAACATGACCCGCTCTGCAACGTAATAAGCCACATGCTCCTTTCGTTGTATTGCTCCCTGGCATTCGGCAAATAACTCAGGGGTCATGCGTTCATCAGCTTCAAGGATATAGACCCATTCGTACTTGGTGGGCACTTCCTTTAGCATCCAGGTGCGCTGACGTCCGTGACTTTCAAAGGCGTGCTGCACAACTCGCACCGGATACTGACTAGCAATTTCTACAGTGCGATCGCTACTGATTGAATCTACGATAATTACATCGTCCGAGAGTAGGGCTGACTCGATACAAGCAGCAATATCTAGTTCTTCGTTGTAGGTCAGGATATAAATCGAGAACATCTCAAGCGGATCATTATCAAAAATCTGGTCAGGGTTAAAAGTTTCCACCCTACTAAGCTTGCCCACGACGGGTTACTGGTGTACTTCCCAACCCTCGCAATCCGTTCCAGCCAATGGCAATATAGCCAATTGCTAGGAGTAAGCTACTCAAACCCGTTTTAATGCCCAGTTTGAAAGCTTCTGTGGTGGCTCGTTTCTCTAGTTGAAGTTTCTGACTACGGATTTGGTTAATATTCTGCTCTACTTCTTGATTGAGCACATCAGGGTTTTCCTTAATTGCCTGCAATTGTTGTCTAACTCTGTTAGCCTGAGCTTTGGCTTGCTCAAGCTGTTGTGCTGGAATCCTACCACTTTTAATGGCTGCATCTAAATCGGCGAGTCTCTTTTCTACCTGGGCTATACCTTGAGGACTTTTGAGAAGTTCAGTGACTTGCTGAGTGCGGTTTTCCAGTTGAACTTCGGCGGTCTTGGCTCTTTGGTTAATTTGTTCTAGAGCCTGGGAACTTTGCAAACGAAGGTTATTGAGATGCAGGGGTACCATTAAAAGAAAGACTAACCCTAGAAAACTAGAGAGACAAAGCACCCAAAATCGGAGATCTTGAACCGAAGATTTTGGCTGTGTGGTAGCGCTAGCAGCACTTTGAGCAATCCAATATCCAGCAAATAAAAACCCAATGCCGACCATAGGGATAATACCTCGGTCAACAACTTGGGTAGCAAAGTTCAACTGCCACTCTGGCTTTAGCAGGCTAGCTCCCTGTGCGGGAATTGCCAAAATGATGTAATCCAAAAGAGAGGAAACGATCATTATCAGCCCGACAACCTTAAGAGTCAGAGCAGTAAACGACGAATAGACAGAATTAGTATTCATGGGCTATGAAGCGCGATTATTAGATTAACTGAATCATCGACTTGGGGACTTTACTAAGTAATCCCTCCTCAACTTACTGGCTTACTAGTTTTTGGAGTACTGAGTAAAGTTGAAAAGTTGAAAAATAGAAGAGCACGAAGGCCAACCATGGCGCTTTGCCCATATTAACCTATGGCAATCGAGAATCCTAACTCCAATATCCGTTGCTGGTGTTACGTTTTAGATGGGAAATCCTGGGCTCTACCTTTTAGGTGAGTGTTACGAGCAGCACGCCATTAACCATTAACCATTAACCATTAACCATTAACCATTAACCATTAACCATTAACCA
>WTKN01000036.1 GCA_011524395.1 Moorena sp. SS36440bin_2 | reverse complement strand
GCTAATTTTTACCAAAACTACTATTATAACTAAAAATATTTTTGCAAGAGGTCTAGTATAAAACGTGGGTCAACAGAACCAAATCGTACTTCTTTTGGCTTTCAAACTTACCGGGTTCAAAATAGTCATCACGCACCGACACCTCTACATTTTCGCTGAAAGATGCCTGGTCGAGCCGTTCTAGAAAGCGTCCGCGATGGATCGGGTTGGGTTCAAGTGCTACATAGTTTAACTGCTTCCACCGTGGATTAAGCCTGGGAATCAGGCTCTGTATGATTTCAAGATCAATATCACCTTCGCCACTGCCAATACTGAGTACCGAGAAGGTATCGTCTTGGTGTGAGCGTGAATAACTTCCCTCCAGTAATACTGTTACATGATTGCGGAACCACTCAATGGCAGCAACTGTCATGGTCGAAGCTGCTTTGCGTAACTCATAACTCTCAGCGTAAAACTCATCATCCAGCGGCGGAGCGACAAATTTTTGATCGTGTGGCGAGTGACGCTCACTTTCCGAGGATTTAGGGTTTTCTAAAGATTTATATTGGATTTTCATTGAAAAAATTAGGTGAGGATTAAGACCAAATCAGTCAAAATCACAGAACAACTCTAAGCTATTCTACAATCAGATTTTATTATTTCAAGATTTGGTAACAAAAGTCAAGGGTGTCTGAAATAACGTCAACTTTCAGCCGTAAACTGTCAGCTAATCATTTATCAATGATTTACTTTATTACAAAAATTAACTGTATTTTTTTGATATAATGCTTAATTTGATGGTAAATTTAAACTTTGTTAAATTTTAGTTAAAATTTGGCAACCAAGAAGGGAGTCAGCAGTGAGGGGAAGGGAAGCTGAGGGCTATTAATAGTTACGAGGCTCCTCCTGGAATGCAGTCAAAGCAGCTGGAGAGGCTTCACTCAGAACATAAAGTGGATAATAAAGACAGTCCCCTAGTAGGAAACTAGGGGACATCAGCAGCAAAATATATCTATAATAGGAGTTTAAACCATGAGCGAGATACCCATAACAATTACTTACTCCTTAGAGGAAGTCTTAAAAGACATAAACGGGAAGCTAGACAGCCTTCAAAAAGATGTCAACAAGATAAACGAAAGACTAATAAAAGTAGAGACAAAGCAAGACGCGATTGACCGAAGGTCACGCTACGCGAACGCAACGGATGTTAAAGAAATAAAAGGTTCAACCAAGGCACAAATTTGGACATTGATCGGCATTTTGGTCACAGCAGTTGGCGGTTTTCTGGTAGCTGTTGGTCGGTAAGCATATGCGCTACGCGCACGCGTGCGCGTTCAGCCGTCAGTGGTCAGCTGTCAGCTTATTTTATTCAAAAGCAGCGATTGCGCTACGCGAATGGCCAAGGCTTATAGCTAAAAGCTGATAGCTGATAGCTGATAGCTTACGGTTAGGGATTTAGAGTAAGCGTTCGCGTTCGCGCAGGGTCGGCCTTCGGCCAAAGCGGTTCTTTTGGAACATCGCATTTACCAAAAAACGATTATCCTAGCAGCAGATTGATCACCCTTCCCTTGCCATGACTCCAGAATCTGACCCGTTGACGGAACCCCGTAAAGTCGTGGAAGATACCAATGCGATTGACCTTTGGTCACGCTCCGCGATCGCTAAATTTTTCCAATTTCATCAACACCAAGCCAAACTTAGTACCGAGATTCTGGCCGGAATAACCACCTTTGTCACCATGGCATACATTCTGGTGGTCAATCCCGATATTTTGTCCAATGCTATTTTTCTGCAACAACCCAAGGATTTGTTTGGGGAACTAGTGATTGCCACCGGGATTTCAGCTGCTTTGGCAACCCTAGTCATGGGACTCTATGCCAAATATCCATTTGCCCTAGCACCAGGCATGGGTCTCAATGCCTACTTTGCCTTTTCAGTAGTGTTGGGTTTAGGCTTAACTGCCGTTATTACTGCCATTTTATTTGCCCTATCCATAGTTTTCATTCCCTTTCTATCTGCCATTCCCAGCTTTGCCACAGCACCAGCCTTAGTCATGGTTGGAGTGTTGATGATCCCAAGTGTTAGAAAAATCCATTGGGACGATCCAGCCGAGTCAATTCCCTCATTTCTCACCATCTTGATCATGCCTTTAAGTTATTCCATTGCTGATGGATTAGCTGTAGGTTTAATAACCTTTCCTCTGTTGAAGGCTTTTCAGGGTAAAGCTCACGAAACGACTATTACCATGTGGATTTTGGCAACAGTATTTATCCTAAAGTTTGCCTTAGTAGGAGCGTAAGTAGTCAGCAATCAGCAATCAGATATCAGCTATCAGCTATCAGCTATCAGCGCACGCTATGCTAACAGCCGTTGGTGCCTCAAGTATAGTGGCACAGGCTTAGACGCTGTAACCTAACCCATAAGCTAAATCCTGACAACCAAACTTGATTTGCACACCCTACTCCCGATTCCCTACTCCCGATTCCCGATTCCCGATTCCCGATTCCCGATTCCCGATTCCCGATTCCCGATTCGCGCATTCTAAATTCGCGCATTCTAAATTACCGATTCCCTTTGCATTTAGAGAGTGTCAAACAAATCAGGACGGCGTTCTTTAGTTCTTTCAATTTGCTGTTGTTTACGCCAGCGGTCAATTTCCCCATGATGTCCTGATAACAAAACCTCTGGAACCTTCCATCCCCGAAACTTAGCAGGTCTGGTGTACTGAGGATAGTCGAGTAACCCGGCTTCAAAGCTTTCTAATTTAAGGGATTCGGCTTTGCCTACTGTTCCTGGTAGCAACCGGGTGACACCATTAATCATGGCTAGGGCTGGGATTTCTCCACAGGTTAAGACAAAATCCCCCAGTGATACCTCTCGGGTGACTAAGTGTAATACCCGCTCATCCACACCTTCGTAGTGTCCACAAATTATCACCAGCTGATCATAACCTGTGGCCAATTCTTTGAACAATTGCTGTTTCATGGGTTGCCCCTGGGGAGTCATTAAGATGACATCACGGTGGGGTAAAATGGGCAAAGACTCTACAGCCGCAAAAATCGGCTCTGGTTTCATCAACATCCCTACGCCACCACCGTAGGGTTCATCATCAACTCGTCGATGCTTGTCAGTAGCAAAGTCTCGGGGGTTGATTAGATGTACTTCGGCTATTTGTTTGAGGAGTGCCTTACCAAGTAGCCCTGAACTCAGGGGAGAGGTGAAGAAATCCGGAAACAGAGTGATAATGTCAAATCGCACAAAGAGTTAAGGGGGGTTTGGGGTCTGGAGCTAAGAATCCTGTTAGAAGAGGGTAACATACATAATCAGTGATTATGCATAAATGGTAAGGCTATAATGCGTGAATATCATTAAAAAATCACTGAGTCAACGGAAAAATTGCTAGAATGTGGCATTTTAACTAAAAAGCACTACTCAAAAGTATTGAACTCACCTCATGCCCATTACTAATATAATGCAGCAGTTAGAATCTCAATTGCAAAGAATTAGGATGCCTAAGTCCACTCAACCAGGAATCTTGGTAATCGGCGGCGCTGAAGATAAAGTTCATGGACGAGAGATCCTGCAAACTTTTTTTCGGCGTGCTGGAGGAAGCAATGCTCGCCTTGCCAT
This sequence comes from Moorena sp. SS36440bin_2, assembly GCA_011524395.1. Lineage (GTDB taxonomy): Bacteria > Cyanobacteriota > Cyanobacteriia > Cyanobacteriales > Coleofasciculaceae > Moorena. The sequence goes on along the minus strand of WTKN01000036.1, from coordinate 5,208 downwards.
TATCCCTTCAGCCTCCAGAGAACCAACCGTGATTGGCAGTCGCTATCAACGCATCTTTGAAGACATGGGAGCCGAGGAAATTCGGTTGCTAGATATACGCGATCGCTCTGAAGCAGAAAACAAAGACTTACTAGAGTACTTGGAAATCTGTACCGGGGTATTCATGACTGGAGGTGACCAACTACGCTTGTGCGGGCTACTAGCCGATACCCCCGTAATGGAAAAAGTTCGGCAGCGGGTTCATCAAAGTGAGATTACCCTAGCTGGGACAAGTGCTGGGGCTGCAGTTATGGGTCATCACATGATTGCTGGTGGTGGTAGTGGTGAGTCTCCTAATCGTGCTTTGGTAGATATAACCATGGGCTTAGGAATCATTCCAGAGGTGATTGTCGATCAACATTTCCACAATCGGAATCGTATGGCACGCCTGATCAGTGCGATTTCTGAACATCCGGATCGATTGGGGATCGGAATCGATGAAGATACCTGTGCTTTGTTTGAAAAAAATGGTTGCTTACAAGTGATGGGTAAAGGCACTGTCACAATTATTGACCCCCAGGAAATGTCTTACACGAACCAGCCTAAGATCGGTCATAACGACCCGATCAGTATCCACAATCTGCGAGTGCATGTTCTGTGTCATGGCGATCGCTACCACTTTCACAAGCGTTCCTTATTCACAGCAGAAAGCTAAACCTTCCGTCCTGGAGAACAAGCACAATACCAGCCCACGCTTTTGAGTATGGCTTGACCTGCCCTGTGCCAAGGGATGCAGCGCCTTAATCAGGGTGTTTCCTCATGACTGTAGTTGGGGAACTCATCTCTTGAATCTGCTGGCTGCAATGGATAATTTTGAAAAAACTGTTCACACAGAACAGTTTTTTCTCTGTCCAAGGTTAATAATTAATAGATTATCCCAAATTTAATCAGCAGCCTACCCGATCCCCTGATTCCAGGATTGGAGCTAGACTTTTCAAGCGTGCCAATCCGCTGATAATGTGCCAAAGTAGTGCCAAAGTAGGCGATAAAGGCGGATTTTATTTGATGAATTGCGTCTTTAGGCTTCCTTGCACATTCAGCGAGCATCACCACCGCAGTTTCAGTTGATATGAGAATTCTGAGAATCCAGACTTTACGTGGTCCTAATTATTGGAGTATTGGACATCACAAACTGATTGTCATGCGTCTCGATTTAGAGGAATTGGCAAATACCCCCTCCAACGAGATTCCTGGCTTCTATGAAGGACTAAAGACTGTCCTACCCAGTCTGGAAGAGCATTTCTGTTCCCCTGGTGTCCGGGGGGGATTCCTGTCTCGGGTTGCCAGAGGCACCATGATGGGGCACATCATTGAACACGTTGCCCTAGAACTACAAGATCTGGCTGGCATGAGGGTTGGATTTGGTCGCACTAGGGAAACAGCGACACCAGGAGTCTACCAAGTCATATTTGAGTACATTGATGAGCAGGTGGGTCGTTATGCTGCTAGGGCAGCTGTGCGGCTGTGTCGTAGCATCATTGATAAGCAAACCTATCCCCAAAGTGAATTAGAACAAGACCGGAAAGATCTACAAGAACTGGCTAATAATTCAGCTTTAGGACCAAGCACTCAATCCCTGGTTAAGGAAGCCGAAGCCAGAGATATTCCCTGGATGCAGCTGAGCGCGAGAGCGATGATCCAACTGGGCTACGGTGTCCACCAAAAGAGGATTCAAGCCACATTGAGTGATTATTCAGGGATTTTAGGCGTTGAGTTGGCTTGTGATAAAGAAGGTACCAAACAAATCCTCAGAGATGCTGGTGTACCGGTTCCCCGGGGTACAACAATTCGATTCCTCGATGAATTGGAAGGGGCAATTGAGTATGTAGGTGGCTACCCGATTGTGATTAAACCCCTGAATGGGAATCATGGACGAGGCATTACCCTTGATATTAATAGCTGGGAAGAGGCAAAGACTGCCCATGAAACCGCCAAAGATGTCTCCCGCTCGGTAATTGTAGAGCGCTATTATAAAGGTTTTGACCACCGTATTCTTGTGGTCAATGGCAACGTAGTAGCAGTAGCAGAGCGTATCCCTGCCCATGTGGTGGGTAATGGTAGGTCTACGATTGAGGAACTGATTGACCAAACTAACCTTGATCCCCATCGGGGTGACGGACACGACAATGTCTTGACGAAAATTGTGGTAGACGCTACCAGTGAGAGTGTCTTGAAGAAGCAAGGCTATAGATTGGAGAGTATACCAAGAAAGGGGGAAGTTTGTTACTTGCGGGAAACTGCCAATCTTAGCACTGGCGGTATTGCTGTAGACCACACTGACAACATCCATCCAGAAACTATCTGGCTGGCACAGCGGGTTGCCAAAATTATTGGTCTGGATATTGCTGGAATTGATATTGTTACCTCTGACATCACTAAGCCTTTACGGGAAGCTGATGGAGTGGTGGTAGAAGTGAATGCTGCCCCTGGCTTTAGGATGCATGTTTGTCCTAGTCAAGGTCAGCCCCGGAATGTGGCAGCACCAGTCCTAGATATGCTCTTCCCAAATGGGCAACCTAACCGTATTCCCATCATCGCGATTACAGGTACCAATGGGAAAACCACGACAACCCGCTTAATTGCCCATATCTATCGCCAAACTGGAAAGGTTGTGGGCTATACCACCACAGATGGCATCTACATTGATGAATATATGGTGGAAAAAGGTGATACCACTGGACCCCAAAGTGCTCAGGTAATTCTCAGAGACCCTACCGTTGAGGTGGCAGTGCTGGAAACTGCCCGGGGTGGGATCCTGCGTTCTGGCTTGGCCTTTGACAAATGTGATATTGGGGTGGTTTTAAATGTCTCCGCTGACCACTTGGGAATTGGAGACATCGACACCATTGAACAGATGGCTAAGGTGAAAAGTATTGTGGCGGAAGTGGTGAGTCCGAAGGGCTATGCTATCCTCAATGCTGATGACCCCCTAGTCAAAGCAATGGCGGAAAAGGTCAAGGGTCAAGTGGCTTATTTCGCTATGAACTCAGAAAATGAGTTGATCAAAAATCACACCAGTGGTGGTGGTCTGGCGGCGGTTTATGAAAATGGTTATTTGTCCATCATCAAAGGGGATTGGACCCTGCGGATTGACGAGGCAGTAAATGTGCCAGTGACAATTGGGGGACGGGCACCTTTTATGATTGCGAATGCTCTAGCTGCGAGTCTCGCTGCCTTTGCTCAAGGAGTCTCGATTGAGGCCATTAGAGAGGCATTGACCACATTTAGGGCTTCTGTAGACCAGACACCAGGGCGAATGAATTTGTTCAATCTTGGCAGTTACCATGCTCTAGTGGATTATGCCCACAATGCAGCTAGTTACGAGGCATTGGGTAGTTTTGTGCGCAACTGGCCTGGAGAGCGCTTAGGGGTTGTGGGTGGTCCTGGGGATCGCCGGGATGAAGACTTTATTGAACTAGGACGACTCTCAGCAAAAATCTTTGACAGGATTATTATCAAAGAAGATGATGACTTACGAGGGCGTCCCAGTGGTGATGCAGCTGAGTTAATTTGTAAGGGCATACGAGAGGAAAATCGCGAGTCCAACTATGAGATTATCCTCAGGGAAACAGAGGCAATTGAAAAGGGTTTGGATAAAGTTGCTGATGGTGGTTTAGTGGTGATTCTGCCAGAAAGTGTCAGTCGTGCGATCAAACTAATTGAGGCTCGTAATCCTTTGCCGGATAATAGCCTTAAGTCAAGCAGTGCTGACAACCAAGATGAGTTGAAGCCATCGGTGGTAAATTAAGCTGCTGTTGGGATTGGTTGTTCGCATAGCGTGGCCTTTTGGCCTTGTTTGTCTGTGAGAATGCATAATGTAGAATGCATAATGTAGAATTCCAAATTCGCGCATTCTACATTCTTAATTCAAACAGGAAAAATATGTTATTGGTGAGCATCTGATTAATAGAGTGGGATGTTCCTTTAGAACCGCTTTGGCCAGAGGCCGACCCTGCGCGAACGCGAACGCATAATAGGGTTGACGAATCACCCTCACGGGGTGACAACCCCGTGAGCCGCTGACCACTTACTGCTTAAATATCAGCTTTTGAAGGCAGCCAATCTTGATCTAATAATTGTTCGAGAGCATAGGGACAGTCTTCAGGAAATTCAATCATCATACCGGTTTTTTTTATGACATATTTTAAAGCTTTTTTATAAACTTTAGCTTGATTTTCTTGTAAATGATTGCGGAGATTTTGAGTTAAATAGTCGTCAATTTGGCTTCTAAAGCTCATAATTTCCGCTTGCCAATGGTTCGCGTTATAGTCATATTGCTCTTGCCAATAGTTCAGGAGTAATAAATGTCTGATAATTTGTTCTAAAAAACTTTCAACTGTTAATTTGTCTCGACGTCTCAATCCTTCTAATTCCTCAATTAAATGCTCTATGTCGAGATTTTCTAATCGTTTTTCTTTTAAGAGTTTCAGGGTCTCTATTAACCATTTTTCATTATCAACATCATATAGATAATATAGATCACTTGTTTTAGTCATAGCTGTTTTTAAGCTAGTTAGGAGTTTTTGGGTTTTAGGGAACAGAGAACAGGGAACAGGGAACAGGGAACAGGGAACAGGGAACAGGAAGCAGTAAAGTCAAAACAGGGAAGAAGTAAAAAAATATGTGTACCTCATTAGGATAAAAAACGCTATACTTCCTTTGTTACTAATCACTTGTTACTAATCACTTGTTACTAATCACTAATCTATCCCCTGATTTTGCCAGATCATTATTAACCGTTACATGCCCAGACTTTCTAAATACTCTGCAATAACTGCAACGGCCTTATTGGCATTTCCTTGTTGGCCACCTTCTGGACAGTGAGCAATAACGACAGCGGTTTTGCTGGCCTGGAGAATAACAGCTCCTATGTCTTTCTTTTTTCCATAAACAACTTTTCCATCCTCTTCCCGCAAAAATTGATACTTTTCCCCCTCAATATATATACCTCCTGCCATGAATCCCGAGAAATCCTTCGACTTAAAACTATTAGCTATGTTTGTGCTTTCATCAGCATTGAGCTTTAAAGCATTAGCATGAGAATCTGTAGTCCACTTAGCACCACCATCAAGACCTATGATACTAGCTTTATCAACATGAGCAGTTCCATTAGCGTCTTTAGATTGTGCAATTAGATTATCAATGTAGCTATCCCAAGACATTTTTTTT
>WTKN01000427.1 GCA_011524395.1 Moorena sp. SS36440bin_2 | reverse complement strand
TAGTGAATGACTGTTAACTCTATTATACCCAATTTAAATGCGCAACAGCTTATTGGATTCCTGCTGAGAATTGTCGGTAATCTTCAAATTCATCTCGGGTGCAGTATCTTCGACGTTCACCACAAATACTTCCCAGCGGTTACCATCTGGGTCACTTACCCAAACTTTATCCTGGATGGCATAGCAACAGTTAGTGTTATTTTCCTCTAACACCTCTAGTCCTGCAGCTTTAAAACGCTTGATCTGAGCTTGTACCTCTTCTGTACTTTCAACTTGTACACCTAGATGAGATAATGTCCCACCAGAGTGCATATTGGGGTTTAGTTCTAGGGTGAGATTGAGGGGCGGATTTGCCAAATCAAATTTGGCGTAGTCAGCTTTATATTTAACTGGAGACACACCAAACATGGCGTGGTAAAATGTCACAGATTTGTGAAGGTCAGTGACATTTAGGGAGACATGAGTTTTGAGAGTAGCCATGAAGATCCCTCCTGTTTTATTATTTAGTCTATCCTAATATATAAAAAAAAATTGATATATTAGTTAAATAATAGTTAAGCCATCGGCTGAATGGGCTAATGGTATAGCGCTACGCGCAAGGCAAGAGGCAAAAGGCAAAAGGCAAAAGTTCACGTCTGTGGTTTAAGCCGCTTGATACTGTGATCAGAAGACCCTTAGCCATTCAACCTAGACCCTAAGCTAGTCTGAGGACAACTACGGGTAGGTACCATCACACCTGTGCGACGAAATTCTGCCAAATATTGCTCTAAAACGACAAACTGGGGCAAATTCAGGCTGTAGTACATCCACCTTCCCTGTTGACGGGGGCGAATCAGACCAGCTTGTTTAAGGGTTTTCAGGTGAAATGATAGTTTTGATTGCTGGACATTTAAGCGATCGCATAAATCACACACACACAACTCTTGCGATCGCAGTAGCTCAATCACTGCCAGGCGCAGGGGATCGGAAAGAGCATGGAAGCCAGCGAGGATAGTAGTAGAGTCTGGAGCAGAAGTGGCTTGCATCAATTTTTATTGAATTATTCTGTAGGTTGGACATCGATAAATTTGAGTAATCGCACTTTTGGATCAGATAGATTACTATACTTCTTAGCTTTGTCTTCTATTATCTTCAGTTGTCCTAGTGTTTTGCTACAAGGGAAACCAAATTGAGCTTTGACGCGATCACTACCATCCTGAAGCGCAGTCCGAGACAATGCCACAAATTTCGAAAGGGAATAGTATTGCTCAGCATTAAAATATTTCTTGACCACTAGAGAAGGAGAATAGCAAAGTTCGTCATGCACCATCAGGCCATTGAATTTTGAAGTGAGTTTCAGGCATTTTCTTATCTGATCGGATTTTATCGGATTTTATATTTTAGACTTGAATTATTTTTTTAGTTAACTCATTATAACGATAAACTTTAACAAACACTGGCCGTCCACTCAACGACTTCCCTCTGCTTATTTTTACTTTTTACAATACTCTTGCGAGCATTAACAGCCACTAATTTTCAAAAGTATAAACTTCAGTTTATGGCAATATTTATCAGTCAACCATATCCCGTATAATTGGAATCTGTGGCAGACAGATAAGGTTTAGGGAAGCCATGTAGCGGTCGCGATTATCGGTAATTAGTGGTATCGAAAAGACTAGCAATGCTCAAAAGTCTTCAACAAACTCTGAAACAATCTCATCCCATCGATATTGCCTAACATCGGATCAGCTGCTCGTTCTGGATGGGGCATCATACCTAAAATTTTGCCAGTGATATCACAAATTCCGGCAATGTTATTTAGGGAACCATTGGGATTACCTGTTGTCTCTATCTTTCCTGAAACAGTAGCGTAACGAAACAATACCTGACCATTATCTTCGAGAGCTTTGAGAGTTTCAACATCAGCGTAGTAGCGCCCTTCACCATGGGCAATAGGTAGACTTATAATTTCTCCTGGGTGATAAGCTGTTGTCCAATATAAATCAGTGCGCTCTACTTTAACTGGAACGCGATCGCAAATAAAATGTAAGTCCCGATTTCTGACTAATGCCCCTGGTAACAGCCCCATTTCCGTCAGCATCTGGAAACCATTACAAATGCCCAGGACAAATTTACCCTGTTTAGCATGGTCTAGCACCATTGGCATGACTGGAGAAAACTGGGCAATTGCGCCACAGCGCAGGTAATCCCCATAGCTAAAGCCCCCTGGGAGTACCACCACATCTAAGTCAGAAATATCGGTTTCCTGATGCCAAACCATCCTGGTTGGACACTGGAGTAAGCTAGTTGTAACATATGCCAAATCGCGATCGCAGTTTGACCCAGGAAAGACCACCACCCCAAATTTCATGCTTCCACTCCTAGTTTTGCTGAAATCTCAACCAATTCAAAGCGATAATTTTCAATAACTGGGTTGGCTAAGAGCTGGTCACAAATCTGATTCAATTGTTCTCGCGCCATATCTTCATTAGCAGCACTCAGGCTAAGTTCGATATATTTACCAACACGCACCTGTTCTATACTCTCATAGCCTAGCTGCTTCAGTCCTGACTCAACAGCTACACCAGCTGGGTCCAATACGGAGTTCCTAAGTGTAACATAAATAGAAGCCTGATATTTGTTAATCACAACTCTCCCCTTTCAATCTATAATGATAATGGATATAATATAAAGGATGAACGATCAAGGATTAAAAAAGTATATCAATTAGGTTACTTATAGGTAACTCAGCAACTAGTATTTTTTTCAGCTGCCACAGCGCGTAACTAGCGATAGCCTAATCCTGGGATTTGGGCACAGCCGCGCTGATTGTTGCTCATGATCCGTTTATCATTCATCCTTCTTTACAGTTTTAATAACATTAAAAAAAGATTAATGAAAGGCCAACGCACCCGCTCCCAAGAGCGAATTCTGAAACTGCTCACAACCTTGAATCGGGCTATGTCGGCCCAAGATCTTTATGTAGAGCTGCGCAAACGTAAGCAATCGATGGGTTTGGCTACAGTTTACCGCGCTTTAGATGCTTTAAAACTGGAAGGAATGGTGCAAGTCCGGACTCTTGGTAGTGGAGAATCCCTCTACAGTGGTGTACAAAATGATCAACATCACCTCACTTGTCTCAATTGTGACATGTCTATTCCCATTGAGGAATGTCCTATACCTCAATTACAGAAGAAGTTGCAAGATTCTTATCAATTCACTATTTTCTACCATACCTTGGAATTTTTCGGATTATGTGAACAGTGTTCTGTAACCAATGCTACAGAATATCAAGAGTCAGAATGAGATAATACCGTAATCACCTACAACAGCAATTCTAACAGAAGCTTGGTGATTCTCCCTTAGCGGCTTAGCTAGCCAAAGACACGATCCCAGTACAATGTACAATTTTCAATGGAACATTGAACAGGGATTCAGTGTCATCAAAATAATCAAAAGCTTAAAAAAGGGTGATAAGTACTTTAGAGGCATAGTCCAAATTTGCTTTTGCTAGACTTTCAGCATTTGCTTTTGCTAGACTTTCAGCCTCGAAGGTACATTTTTATTTTAATAGGTGCTTGTGTTATGGCTAATATCAGGGAAGTTGTACAAAAAGCACTCAAAACTGGCTATTTGAGTGTGACAGAAGAAGATAAGCTAAGGCAGCTTTTAACCAGAAAATATCCACTAGAAGACTTAAATGCCTTCATGAAGCTACAACTAGCTGTGATGAATGGTTATGTTAAGCAAGAATCTCGTGAGATGTTCTGTTCCAAGGAACTTTCTCAAGGGATTTAGGTGTGCTGTAATTATACCAGCGCCAACCAGTTAAAACTCCGTTGGCTAGAATCGCTGTAAACAGACTCCTATATCCCTTTGCTGTATTAACAGCTACAGCTGTGGATTTACTTTGTTTTTAATTTAACCATTCAACCGTCATACTATCGATTAGTGTGGTGGTGGCAAAAGCAATCAAGAGTTACATGGTTTAGGTCTGGTGGAGTAATGGTAACCAAGAATAATCTTTAATTTTCCATTACTGTCTACTACGATGATTTTACCATAGAAACAATGGAGGAGTTTGCAACTCTGCCATCGGAGATAGCGCTCCTCTACCTAAAGGTTTTTTTAAGCTTAGACACAAAACCTACCTAAACGGGGATACCCGTCTAGGTATGGCTGATTTACTCTCAACTACCCTTTTGATTTACATTCATACCTAGGGAATTGGGGTTAACCTGGTCTCCATCACCGACAATCGAACGCATCCCTTCAATGGTTGCCGGAATGCTGCGAGGATCCATAAACATAACTTTACTACTCTCACTAGTTCCAACTTGCATACCCATATCGATATAATTCTGAGCCAGTAAAAACTGGAGGGCATCACGAGCATTGGGGTCATTATTAAGAGTCTTAGCCACAATTTTCAGAGCCTCAGCAGTGGCTTGTGCTTTGAGAACCTGCTGCTGTCGTTCTGCCTGCGCTTTGAGAACGATTGCCTGTTGTTGGGCTTCAGCGTCCATAATCGCAGCTTTTTTACGGGCTCCAGCATCTAACTCTAGTGCCTCGGCTTTACCTCTGGCAGTGTTAACCGCAGATTCTCGTTCCCCTTCAGAGGTCAGAATTTTTGCCCGCTTATGGCGTTCTGCGGACATCTGTAACTCCATTGATTCCTGCACTGCCTGAGACGGCACAATATCCCGCAGTTCAACCCGCGTGACTTTAACTCCCCAAGGATCAGTGGAAATGTCTAATTCTCGCAGTAGGGTTTCATTGATTTGAGAGCGAGCGGTAAAAGTTTGATCGAGTTCCAGTTTCCCCATTTCAGCTCGAATCTGGGTTAGCACCAAGTTCTGCATGGCGGAGCGCAGGTCTTCAACCTTATAGTAGGCTTTCTCCATATCCATGATCCGCCAGTAAACTACAGCGTCAACGGTAATGGAAACATTGTCGGAGGTGATACAAGGCTGAGGTGGCACATCAAGGACTTTTTCCCGAATGGTTTGCTGGTAAACCACTCGCTCAATCACCGGAATCACAAAGTTGAGCCCAGGTTCGAGTTTTTTGCCACTATATTTTCCTAATCGTTCCACTAAGGCTTGGTTTCCTTGATTAATAATCTTGACGGAACCGAGAAGACTTGAACCGCCCAAAGCCAAAAAGACAAGCAAGAACCACTGTGACATGCTCTTTCCTCCCTTTCGGGTAGTGTTTTACAAATTTGTTGTTAGAAGAGGAGCGGATGGGTGGGGGAGGGCAGAAAACTAATTTAGTCTGATTCTCAAGTGCTTGAAGCTGACTTTATGACCCTCTGTCCAACCTGACTGTTCCACGTATCTTTTCTCAAAAAATACTGGACCCGGTGAGCAGGGAGACTCCCAACAACTAGTAACTAGGAGGACTAATAGATCTAACGTTGACTCTATTACTCCATCACCCTCGGCAACCCATCACTATCCCCTGAAGCTGGCAGAGCACCCATGGTCGATCAGCTTCAGTCGTGCAATAGGTGATGAGGCACAACAATCAGGGTAGTGCCTTCCCTGCGCACTACGTAGACTTTTTGGTTGGGTGCGATCGCATCTGCATAGTCTTCACAACGGGCACGCCATGAGTTGCCTTCATAGAGTACCCGTCCAGTTTCCCCTGGCAGAATTTCTGTCAAGGTTTGAGCTTCCATCGCATCCAAATTTTTTCCCACTCTAGCAGGAGGCATCAGGCGACGGGATAAAAAGACTGAGGCAGTGGAAAGCAGCAACCATAACCCCACTTGTAGGGTATAAGATATGGGCAAAATCGAGATCAAAAATCCTACCACCAAAGCACTGATGCCCATCATGAAAGCAACAAATGCTGTTGGCACAAACAGCTCGACTAAGCACAGCATTGACCCGGCAATTAGCCAAAGCATCGAGGAACTTACCATCGGCTCATAATATACAGGGTATGGGGTGAGTAGTTGCAGGTAACTCTACTTTATTTTGTCTAACCTCAGACAAAGATCGCTCGTTGCTGAGTTATGTTAATTTTCTTGAATCTACTAGACAACTTTGAGAGAAAATGTTTAAAAGCTCAAACACTCCTTTTTCTAATTTATCTCAGCCGTCTAGAATTTGACCGTATACCCGTAAATTAACTTCATAGGTATTAGCCGTGGATCGTTATCTTTGGGCAGTGGGTTCTGCTGCCGTAGAGCTACCAGTTGGAGAACAAGTCGCAGACCGCTACCAGGTAGTTGCCCCGCAAATTTGGCAGGATATGCAGCCAGAACTGCCACCGGATTTTCCTGAACAACTCAACGGCCATATCCTTCCTTACCTACGCTTGTATTCCCACTGCCTCCATGTGCCAGAGGTTTATGGGATATGCCAGTTGCCACAGCAACGGAATTTTATGTCTACACCTGGTCAAGATGTAGTCATTTTGCTAGAAAATGCCCCGATTGATACTAATGGCAATTTATATCCGTCAATGGAGTCGATGTGGACATCTGCTACTGCAGTGCGTCAAGTCTATTGGCTTTGGCAAATTTGGGAATTATGGATACCCTTATCAGAATTGGGTGTGGCTTCTAGCCTCTTAGTGCCAACTAATTTGCGAGTTGAAGGGTGGCGGCTGCGACTACGGGAATTATATCGGGATACCATTGCTGATACGAGTCTATCTCCAGTTGTACCGTCTAATGGTCTAGAGGATAGGGGCTTGGATACATTGGTTTCCCGAGACTCCCCTGCCGAACCGACTTCTGTGAGTGAACCCTCTGTGGATGCTAGTCTTAAACAGCTAGGAGAGTGCTGGGAATCTTGGTGTCGCAAAGCATCAGTGTCTGTGGCGGATCAGTTACAAGCTATTGCCCAACACCTACAAACTGAAAACCCCTCCTTAAGTGCGATCGCATCCCAACTTAACCACCTATTACTTCAGCAAGCTGCTCAGCAGCCGTTACGCTTACAAATTGCTGGTATCACCGCAACTGGTTCAAGTCACAGCCACAATGAAGACAGTTGCTATCCTACTAAGGCTGACTTGATTAAAGACCCAGAGCAATCCCAAGACTCCTTGATTCCCCACCTGTCGATTATTTGTGATGGTATTGGTGGTCACGAAGGGGGGGAAATTGCTAGTCAGTTAGCACTACAGTCGATTAAATTACAGGTTCGGGCATTACTGGCTGAATTGAACGAAGATCCGGAGCTGATGACACCAGAACTCGTAACCGAGAATCTATCAGCAATTATCCGGGTTGCCAATAACATGATTTCTTCTCGTAACGATCAACAAGAACGAGAATCCCGGCGTCGCATGGCTACTACCTTAACCCTAGCGCTACAACTTCCCCAAATGGTGAATACACCAGAAGGTAAAACCAATGGTCACGAAATCTATATCGCTAGTGTAGGAGATAGTCGTGCTTACTGGCTTACTCCTGACTATTGCCAGCAGCTAACTGTGGATGATGATGTAGCTACTCGGGAGGTCAGGCTTGGTCGTAGTATTTATCGACAAGCTTTGGAGCGATCTGATGCACAAGCACTCACTCAAGCCTTAGGGACAAAGGAGGCTGAATTACTTCGTCCCACTGTGCGACGCTTTATTGTGGAAGAAGATGGTTTGCTGCTGCTGTGTTCTGATGGCTTGAGCAACAACAACTTGATTGAAAAATTTGGTCGAGATTTACCGGAAAAAGTCAATAGCCACCGAATTTCCCTCGAATCGGCGGCTGAGTCTTTAATTGACCTGGCGTTTCAACATAATGGTCAAGATGACATTTCGGTAGTTCTAACACACTGTGCTGTCTCTCCCCAATATCCGACAGTGCTAAATTTGGGAGACATCTCTAGCTCCAAAGAACTACAGGTGGTTAATCATAAGCAGCAAACTGCTCTGACTCCATCACTACCAGGGGAAATTACCACAACCAATGACAAGAAACCCGAAACCACCCGCTCATACCGGGATTGGATTAGAGCCTTGTTTGGGCTGCTGGGGGTAATCGGTATACTTGTTGGTGCTGGTGCTATTTTACTGGCTACTCAATGGGTACTAGCTCCTGAGGGCTTTCAGAAAATGCGCGATCGCTTTTTCCCATCACCGGATCCAGATCTACCAGAGTCTTCACCTACCGAGCAGGAGCTCCCAGATAACTAAGGGTTAAACTAAGGGTGAAAAAAATAACTATTATAATCTATTCTTATAATTTTAACCAAGAATCATCGGCATCAGACCCAGGGAACTAATGCCATTAAACCTAAATTTTGTTTATGCTCACAACTGTGCTCAATGTAAACAACCCACTGTGTGAGACAATAAGAAGGTTGCCTGAGCCAACCCTAGCTTAGGTAAGGGATGTCCGTATAATAGTTAGAGTTACTTATCATATGAAAGTTGGCGATCGCGTCCGAGTCAAAGAATCAGTTGTGGTATATACCCATCCCGAACACAGGAATAAACCTTTTGATATTAAAGGTCTCGAAGGGGAAGTTACCGGAATAATTTATGAGTGGCAAGGTAGGCCAGTCAGCGCCAATTTACCAATACAAGTCAAGTTTGACAAGAAATTTAAAAAAGTTCACTTCCGTGAAGATGAACTAGAAATTATACCGTAGGCGGTTATATTATTAACTAATACTATAAAAGTCAATCATTATTGCCATCACAGGGATTTTTAAACAGGTAGGCACGGATAGGATCAAGTTAGATGATTACTGTATCTATTGATAGCTATTACTATCCGTGTTGGCTCTAATTTGTTAAAGCATTTTTGACTGAAGTTATCCTGTACATTTGTACTACTAGATCACAGAAAGGCTATCCCCATAAGGGATAAGTTTTATGGTAGTGCATCA
>WTKN01000086.1 GCA_011524395.1 Moorena sp. SS36440bin_2 | reverse complement strand
AATTAAGAATTAAGAATTAAGAATTAAGAATTAAGAATTAAGAATTAAGAATTAAAAATTTAGAATTGGTAATTGGTAATTCTGCCTTCTGGCTTCTACATTCTTACAGCCGTTTTCAGATAAATTGACCTCACTACCTTTAGCTGCAAGTTCCCTAAAGCACCAGGGCTGTTTCTTGCGTCGGACTCAAATGCGATTGGTGGGGAGGTGGGGAGATAAGGAGATAGGGAGATAGCGGTGCGACCCGTGGCGAATTTAATTACGGGTCAAGCGCACCGTCGGGGAATTTTTATTCATCTCAAGGTATTGTTAACCTTAAAAAAACCTTCTCTCCAGCACCCCACCTGCCTTTCAACCGATTGAATTTACAATTTATTCATGAGCAATTTTACAGCCCTGCCCCTGAAGCACCACTAGCAACTTTTTTACAAATATGAGATGCACCCTATCTCCTATCTCCTTACCTCCTTACCTCCTAACCTCCTTATCTCCTATCTCCTTACTTCCTATCTCCTTACTTCCTATCTCCTAACCTCCTAATCTCCTTATCTCCTAATCTCCTTATCTCCTTACCTCCTTACCTCCTCCAAAGAGTGATGATATTAATCGCAGAATTAAAAACAATTTTCTAATTGTCTCATAATTGGCTGAACCAAAAAAAAAAAGATTAATTATAAGTCTAGCTTTTGTTTACAAAATGTTATACATTGCCGTTGATTTTTTTGTCGAGTAATTATATAAGGCTTCGATGCGAATGAGAACATAAAATATACAGTCCCAAATTCACCATTGATTAATTTTATGGAAACTCAAACCCTTATAACTATGTCCAATGTCGCGCCCAAAAAAATAATTTATAGTTTTGTAAATTATAGGCGGAAATTATTACCCAGTAATGATTTAAACTTGCAGGGGAAAAATTTATGAAAAAAAAATAACAAAAACCTTTAAATTTTTGGTCACAAAAAACGTAGTAAACTGCAAATCGTGTGTAAATAACTAGCCATGAGCAACACTCTACTTGTTCCCATTAATCTTGATGCTTTGTGTCTGGCCAACGACGAGCAAGTCCTCGATCCCATGGCAGACTACAGCCTACTACCCTATAAATATCAAGGGGTAACCCATGGCACAGGACAAAAAAACCTCAGCGAACAGATTCTCGCCCCCTTGTTTAACCACCAATTGACTTTGGAAGCGGGAATCCATCTCCATTGGTCTATACCTGAGGCTCTAACTACTGGAAGCCATGATACATTGACTACGTTTCCTCAAGTTCCGAACCGTTGGCTGATTATACGCCAAGGAGGAACCAAAGGAGATAAACAATGGGTGATCGAAAGTGACTATCTCTATCCTGAACGACCAGCAGGGGATGATAGCCCACCACCAAATGCGATTAGTATACTCATGGATCCACCAGATTTAGATACTGTAGATCCTGATGATGCCAGCACTTATCAATATCAACGTTATCGCTATATGGGGCGAAATTGGGAACTGACAGAATGGTCGTCGGATGATTCTAGTAAAGAACATGCTGCGGCTCTAACTGCTATTGGCACCCAAGCCACTATACCCGTCTTGGATAAGGTTAAAGCTACCTTTGCCGCGTTTTATCCTAATTCCTATAGCGTTTTTGGTTTCCACGACCCTGATTATCCCACGGAGACTCCCGTTGAGGGTTTACAGTATGATGTGGTTGGTTGGTACAGCGATAGTGGGCAGGATTGTATCCAAGAGTTTTTAGAAGAAAATAGTGGGGTAACTGACTCCGAAGAATTACTAGCACTACTACAAGAAGAATTTAGTTGGACGATTGAGTCAGGAGCAGCCATACCCCCTCAGACTATCTATCATTCTCGCATTACCTTCAGTGGGAATGGTGGTTCCGCAGATTTATCCCAACCTAACCTAGCAGTGGGAGATTCTCCCGCCGAAGCCCTGGCTGCTTACTTAGCCAATTCCTATCCCAATAAGGATCAGACTATTGGTGGCAATCCTGATAATACCATTGGGAGAGTAGTTGAAGAACAGCTAGAAGCCCTACAAATATTAGAACGGTTAGAGTTTAACAAGCTCGATATGTATGCCAAATTCCGAGCAGGAAGACATGAAGTGGGGTTTGGTACGGAGAAAAATGGCTATCTGTGGTCAATTATGCCCCAGGTTTCCAAGAATGAGTCAGACACTACGGATACTTCTTCACAGAATGACTTAACCTTACCAGATGATTTAGCCCAATCACTGAATCAACTCAACATCATCCAAGAGCAATATAATCAGGCTTACCTAGACATAGAATCCTTGCAGCGTCGGTTATATAGCCAATGGTACATTTATATGAGGTACGATCCCAACTTCTACAGAGAGGTCAATGATTACAGCTTAATCCCCTTGCGAACAGCGATGGCTGCTGCGGGAGAAATAGAATTTTCTGTACAGGAAAGCAGCACTACTGTAGCGGCAAAAACGTTGCCCTTTGGAGTGGTATCGAGATTAAATGATTGTTTGGGTAATAACTATTTCAGTTATTACGTGGGGGTGATGGACGACTCCACTGGGGGAGATTTTAGCAACTGGGGGGATATCCAGACAGAATTTGCCAACTGTGGGGTGACAATCTCCGCTAGTCCCACGGTTACCGTAACTGATCAAGGTGGAGATGACTTATTTGAAGGTAGAGCTTGGCAGATTGTGGATGGAGGAATTACCTATGCCGTTAAAGTAAAAGGGGGTATTTTCACCATCTATATTCCCCCCACAACCTCTCAAATCGCCTCTCAACTCGTCGATAAGATTCGTGACCTAGGCAGTGCGATCGCAAAGTACACAACTTCCACCACCCAATACCGCCTCTGCCAAGTTCCTAGTGACAATTACTGGCGTCCTAGCGATCCCTTTATCCTCTTGACAGGAGATGCAGCCAAGGCTTCCAATCGTTTTGGACAAGATGGACGATTGCGGGAGGATGGTTTCTTAGAATGCTACCCGATAGATTTTGATGTTACGAACATTACCAATGACATCACTGGGCTTTTAGAGAAAATTGATAGCCTTGCACCACCATCAGGAGAAGACTCGATTAACTTTAATACCTGGAGTCAGCAACCTTGGAATCCCTTTGCTTTCCAGTGGAATATCTTGAACTATCCTAGTCGTGAGATGACGGGGGGAGTGGTTCAAGATTATCAACCCAATCAAATCCTCGATAACTATAGCTTAGAACCCAATGCCATCGACCTCCAACTGAAACCTGGCAAAGAAAGCAGTTTTACCCCAGATGGTAATAGTTATAAGGGGTTCAGCATTTTAACCCCGTCGGCGGGAGAAGAGTTAAGCGGACAACTGACTAATTATTTAAACGCACAACTTCTGCCCACTTACTACTATCAAAATAATATTCCCGAAGACGAGCAAACCCCAGACTACCTGAGTGAGAATTTTGAGGCGGTTAAATCCTGGTATGAGGGTACGGACGATGTACAAGCAATGACCGAAGAGCAAAAAGCCCAAGACACAATCTACGTAGCATTGTGGGCTTATGAACAGATGGAAGATTTAGACTGTCAAGCCCAAACCATCGGTGGGTTTAACGACACCATCATGCTCTCCCAACCCACTCTGTCGCTAGAAGTGGACGATCCCCTCACTACCAATGATAGTGCCAAAATGTTGACCGATCAGGTGTCTTGGACTTTAGGCGATAGCTGCATTCAATACGAATTCCTCTCAGGAGACATTTTCAACCCAATCCGCAGTGGGGGAATGACCATCGATCAACTGTGGTTAGTGGATAGTTATGGACGACATTTTACGGTCATTGACCCAGATGCAGGACAAGCGGATTTGGTAACTAGTAGCCGGATGACTCCCCCTGATAACGTTGACTATCAATTTTTATTGGCACCTCGTCTCGCCCAAAATGCCCGTCTCAACTTCCACTGGCTAGCTGCCGATGCTCCCAGTGAGATCGAAATGACTACCAAGCCAGCCCGAAATCCCGTTTGTGGTTGGATTGTCCCCAATAATCTCGATAGCACCTTGAGTATTTATGACCAGCAAGGAAAAACTTTGGGTTCCTTAGATCGAGCTGGTAATTGGAGGGCTGCCCCTGGAGGCTTTGGTATTCCTGATGTCGCCAGCATATCTAACCCTCATCTACAGAAACTGGTAGAGTATCTTGTGGAGCGAGGAGAAAGTTTTCAACAACAGTTTCTTTCTACCTTAGACAATTCCCTAGCCACCATCGATCCCGAAGGGTTTGCCCTCCATAGCACTCTGGCATTATTAATTGGACGACCCATGGCTGTGGTACGTGCCACCTTTAGCTTAGAGGTTAAAGGGTTACCTGTGTGCGATCCTACTGTCAAAATTGAGAGTGCTGACCAAGAAGTGCCTACCTACGGGTATACCGAAGTTAAAGTTCCCATTCGCTTAGGAGATTATCAACAACTCAACGATGGGTTAGTGGGTTATTGGCGAGAAACACCGGTGGGCACTGATGGGGATTATGACTATGAAGGAAATATCTTCTATGCACCCCAAAGTAACTTAGCCAATGACAGTTTGATTCAAACGGAAGCAGAAGG
Organism: Moorena sp. SS36440bin_2; assembly: GCA_011524395.1. Taxonomy (GTDB): domain Bacteria; phylum Cyanobacteriota; class Cyanobacteriia; order Cyanobacteriales; family Coleofasciculaceae; genus Moorena. Next base: position 4,241 of record WTKN01000086.1, on the reverse strand, counting down.
GTTGGTGTATTTCGAGCAAACCGTGGATGCACCACCCCAAGGAGTGACCATGTTAATCGATCCTCGGGGCACAATTCATGCCACTTGCGGGTTCTTACCCAACCGGGAATTGACCTTACCATCGGAAAACTATACTCCCGCATTACAGTCCATGGAAGTTAATTTCCTGGCTACCCCAATGTTATGCGATCGCCAAACTGACATGGACATTGACATCCACGATGGCGATGAAATTGATCCACCTACCCAGGATACCAGTGGTGCCCTAGCAATTCCTGTACCCCAACAGTCTAATGCTGTGTGGTCTTGGGTATCCCTAAGTGGTGACAAGTGGTCAGAAACCACTGAAATTGAAGGGGTTAACCCGACAGCAACGTTTTCTGAACCCCAACAACTGTATGAAGGTTGGTTGCAATTGAGTCGGGCACAGGAGGAGTAGGGGAGTTAGGAGGTAAGGAGTTAGGAGTTAGGAGTCAGGAGGTCAGGAGTTAGGAGGTAAGGAGTCAGGAGTCAGGAGTCAGGAGGTAAGGAGTTAGGAGTTAGGAGGTCAGGAGTCAGGAGTCAGAAGTGACCAAAGCCCTCAGTATACTACATGTAGTCAGAAAAGATTCAATTGTATTCTATCTCCTGTCTTCTTATCTCCTGTCTTCTTATCTCCTAATCTCCTAAATTCTGTTTCCCGATACAAATCATATTTTCAACAATCAATTCTAAGGAGCCACAAAATAATGGCAGCATTAAGTGCCGATCAGATTGCGGACATAGCAGGGTTCAATACAGTCGGAGAGTTAACGAAGTTTTTAGGGACTCAACTAGGTATTACCCTACTTAATGAAGTTGTTTTAGCAACCATTGCCAATGAATTTCATCTTGGCCAACTCAGTTACAACTATGTAAATGAACCGCCAGAGTCTCAACATCAATTTTTGTGGGCAGCGACGATTAATGTCGCACCGGATGATGAGGTTTCCGATATCTCAGAAGAACCCCAAAATGTAAATGCAATAAATGCCAATCTCCTAATTCAGGTCGAGGATCGAACAGGTGAGCAGGAAGGGCTCTATGGTGGGACAATTGACATTCCTCTGGGTGATTCAATTACCTATACTCCTACAGAGTCTGAAGATGGCGAGACAGAATACATCGCAGAATATGACGATGGTACCCTCGTCCTCAGATTTACCTTATTCTTCCAAAATAAAAAGTCTCCAGGTCAATCCCCGTTCTCATCGATTATTACTGCAAGTCTGGCTGCTGAACAAAGTCTAGAGATTGCCCTCCAAGACCTAATTAGTACAATTTCCTTTGGACTCAGCGATTTAATTCCCGTGGAATTATTGAGTTATTTCAAGGTGAACAGCACCATCGTGATGGTGATTGATTGCCCTGCTAACCCAAATAATGCTGGTAATTCCAGTACCGTAGTTGCCAAGAAACGATCAATGCTGTTTAGTATTGGTTTCAATGGCCGGATCATGTTTAACGACATTCCTCTGGTTGACCAAGCATTAACTCCTTCGATCGCTGATAGTGAATTTGCTTTTGAATTTTTAGTGGCATTACAAGAATTCTCTCGCAAACAGCTAATGCAAGTTAACTATTTCCTCGAAGAAATAGGAGTACCCCTAAGAATCAAACCCCCTTGCAACAGCACCAATGTCCTTAAGCGGGGTGCTTCTATTGGCGCTCACTTTGAAATTGGTCCCTATGCCAAAGCTTGGTTAACCCCCTTATCCCGTCCTAAGACTACTACTCCTCCTCCTCCTGCGAAACCGAGTAGTAGTTTAGTCCCAAAATTCTTGGTTAAGTTACTAAGACAAGGTATTGCTATTGTTAAAGGCTGGTTTACCCCATCCTCTGCTACCCCAATCACCCCTGCTACCGCTCCTGTGGCGGAACAACAGAGCAGTAGTTTAGTCCCAACTAGCAATGTTCAAGTGCTTGCTGCTTCGAGTAGTTCTGGTTCCGGTGTTGGTTCTGGTTCGAGTGTCAGCTCCAATGACGAAGAACTTCCCATTACTATCACCGAAAATGGTGCTTGGTTAACAGTACAAAAATCCTTTGGTCCCCTGCATTTCGAGAAAGTAGGACTCACCTATAAAAATCAAAAAATTAACCTAACGCCTCAATTGGTTGTAGAGGTATCCCGTATGGTAATGACCCTTAATGGGTTGTCCATAGGTTCTCCTTTAATGGAGTTTTCTCCTTCGTTTAACCTGGATGGTTTTGGCTTAGAAGTGATCACCAGTGGACTAGAAATAGGTGGCACTTTCCTACTAGTTGAGGGCAGCAGCTACGATGAATTTTTAGGAACAGCTGTTATTGGCTTGAAAATTGGTAAGGGGGGCAAAAAATGTCTCTCCCTATCTTCCATTGGGGCTTTTGCTAACTTTACTGACAGCGACAATTTTGGTCTCTTTCTCTACCTAGCACTCAACTATCCCTTGGGAGGACCACCTTTCTTCTTTGTTACCGGCATATCCGGGGGATTTGGTTATAACTACCGACTAATTGTTCCCACCTTGGATGAACTAGTAGCCTTTCCTTTCGTGGATGAGGCAGTTCATGATCAAAAAGCACCGGATCCTGCTGAGAGTGCCCAGGTTCTGGCTGATGAGTTGCTGATTTTGTCTAACTATATGCCTCCGGAAGTTGGGGCTTGGTTTGGGGCAGCAGGGATTAAATTCACCTGCTTTAAGATCGTGGATGGCTTTGGACTGTTGAACATTGCCCTGGATTCCAGTGGGTTTGAGATCGATTTCATTGCCATTGTCACTTTAATGCTGCCTACCACCATAACTGGTCCCTTTGAACCAATTGCCGTGGCGGAAATGGTGATGGAATCAAGATTTGCTCCTGCTGAAGGGGTGCTCATGGTGCGGGGACAACTAACCCCTAGTTCCTATGTGTTTAGCCGCGAGTGTCATTTAACAGGGGGTTATGCTTTCGGGCTGTGGTTTGCTGGAGAAAGGGCAGGGGATTTTGTCATTACCCAAGGGGGCTACCATCCCCGTTTTTATGCTGCGGCTCGTTATCCTGATGTACCTCGCTTAGGCTACAGTTGGCAGATTGACGATAATGCCTTTACCACTGCCCAGGTCTATTTTGCTCTATGTGGCTATGGAGTAATGGTGGGTGGACTCTTTGCCATTGCCTTTAGAGCAGGGGCTCTCTGGGCTGAGTTTGATGCGGGGATTGACTTCTTAATCAGTTGGAAACCCTACCATTATGATGTTTCCTGGCACTTCTTTGTGCGGGCGGGGATTGGTGCCCTTGCCGTGGGTCTGGGGGTCAATGTTCGTTTTTGGGGTCCAGACTTCGGTTGTAAATTCAAGATCAGAATTATCATTATTACCGTCACCATCAAGATTGGGGATCAAACCTCTCAATATCCCAATCCCATTGACTGGGATGAGTTTAGGGGAGCTTTCTTGCCCCCAGATGATGAAGTGTGCAGCATTGCCGTGGTTGATGGTTTAACCAAGCAGATTATCCGCGAAACAGACGGCGCAGAAATCTGGGTGATTAATCCTAAAGACTTGGAATTGACCACCGATAGTATTATTCCTGCGAAACAGGTACAAACTTGGGGTGCTGACCAATCTGTGGGTACACAGATGGCATTTGGAATTAATTCCATGGGAATTAAGAAAGATGAATTAAATACTGTCCACAATGTTACTATCACCAGGGATGGTAGTGAAGACGGTGCTAAAGAGAAATTCAAGTTTATACCCATCACCAAATATGCCCCCGTTGCTGCTTGGGGTGATCCTATTTCTTCAGAACACATTGTTCCCCCGGAACCTAATGATGACCCATTTATTGAAGATGTGTTCTTTAGTTTCCAGATTGTTCCCGCCGAACAACCCAAACCTGGAGAAACTGATGTAATCGGCGTTGAACATTTACTCTATGACACTTCCCTCATCAATAATTCTTACATTTGGGAAACCATCGCAGCATTTATCCCCGATGCCAGCTTAACAACGGAAGAGGAAAAACGCGATCGCATTAACGAAACTGTGGAGAGTAATTCCCAACGGGATGAAGTTTTGAGTGCATTAGGCTTTGACACTAGCAAAGTCAGTATTGATCCTGCTGTCTCGGATAGTTTTATCTTTGCACCGCAGGTTAGTTAGGAGGTAAGGAGACAGGAGGTAAGGAGGTAAGGAGGTAAGGAGTTAGGAGACAGGAGGTAAGGAGGTAAGGAGGTAAGGAGTTAGGAGTTAGGAGTTAGG
>WTKN01000287.1:5790-8870 GCA_011524395.1 Moorena sp. SS36440bin_2 | reverse complement strand
TGTAAGAGAACCCAATACTGTCTCTGTCCTGTTTCATCCATGACTTGTTTGTGAATCAAATCGCGTCCATGACTGACAAGTGAATCAAAGATTCACTTGATTCTGCAGATTCACTGAGATTCATGTGTGAATCACAGTTGCCTCCTTACACATGTTCACACAGCTTCAACTGACAAAGCTAACTGAAAGTAACAGAAAACTCATACCTAAGTATGGAGTTTTCCCGCCTCTTGAAATATTCACTGACTGATTTCCCGCTCACTGAAATATTCAAAACAAGATTGACCAAGACTGGTCAATTCATTACTTTCTAGAGTAACTCTTCTCATAATCTTTTGTCAGCCTGATCAACTACATCTGCATTATCCCCCTTAGAACCATGGGCTCTATTCAAAGCAAAACAAAGCAAGTAAACCAAACTGTTTCTAGTGTTATCGCTAACCCTTGTGAATCCGGTTTCCAACATGGTAGCTCCACAGGACCAATCGATCCTCCTCAGGGAGATTGGATTCTAGTCAAACGTGATAACTCTACTAGGGAAGATCCTAAAGTGAACAAAGTGAGTGCAGCTCCTCAGTCTGCATCAAATGCCAGTGGCCACAATGGGCATATCACTACCAACATGAAGAACATTCAGGAGGCAGTTGAGAACCTAAACAACATGTTCCTCCTCCTCACTATGGAAAAGGATGGCATCAATCAGTTTAATGATAATGCCAGGACTTGGTCTCTCGACCAGACCAAGTCAACTCGCCCTCATCCTGCCTTGTACCAGTACAGGTACAACAACAAGACCAACCAAGGTACCAAAGATAGCAAAGATGCAAAGAGTAAGAAAAACAATCAAAAACATAAACAGAACAAGAAAAACAAGCTCCTTGCAGCCAAAAAGCAGGCAATCAAGTGTGGTAACAACCACAAGGGAAACAAGTACAGTACCCAGCCTTTCTCTCAGCCCAAAACCAAGTTTGGCACCTGTGCTCAACGCCATTGTCGCCAGTTTTGCGTTCAGCATCCAAAGAAGACTTTCAAAGACTTCAAACCAACAAAAATCAACAAAACACAGCTCTGCAAGCTCAGGAAACAAGCCTGGATCAAGCAGAACCCAGGATACAGGTACAACCCTTGGATTCAAGACAAAATTGAACAAAAATACACCCAGAAAACCAGAATTTCAAGTTCTAAGATGATTAACCTACTTGATATGGATCAAGTACATGATTTAAGCCGCAAACTGAAGCACTTGGACGCGATTTTAACCAACATCAAGTCTAAGTCAAACCCACTCCACAATAACAACAACAAGACCTCAACCAAGACCAAAAAAGGACATACCAAGACCAAAAATCACAATACCAAGGACAAGACTATTTTAATGACTAAATCAGCTACTCCACTCACGAATTCTGAGACACACAGGACTAAAAACAACTCAAATGACATCATGGTAAACCGTGCGCGACTCCTCTCCGAGCTTCGCCGCTGGTTTCGAATCACTCGAATCCATTCGAACGTTCGACGATCGCGCCACGTGGCCAACAGTGTCACTTCCAGAGGTTCCTGCGGTGCTAGAGGTAAGTTCACTGCCAGTATCACTTTCATGAGAATTACTGCGCCCGATCGTGCGATTCTTGGCCTCGAGATAATTCGCGAACATATTATCCAAAACAGAGAAGACGAATGGCGCCACACGAATCACGAAGCCAGGTTTCACCAACATGGGCCTCTCAACAGCAGAAAAGACCTCTCCCGCGCCAGTAGACTTGTTGATTGTCGCCTTCACCTCCCAGTCTCCCTTCTCACTCCTCAAGAAGAAGAGAAACATGTTAACCCTGTCGCGATTGAACGACCAACCAATTGGCGAAGCAATATCTCTTCCATGTGCACTGAGATACCAAGATGTACCAGTGCCATACCCTCCAAGGGACATCTTCTGCATCGGCTGGTGGACCCACTGATCGATCATGAGGTTCCCAAAAGCCTCAGAGAAGCCAAAATACTCCAACATATTGAGATCACGCTTGCGCTCACAGATGGTATAAGCGTGCTTCTTGAAAGTACTTTTCAGCTTTGCCACAGGGACCCTGGTCGGCTCAGCTTGTTCCTGGTTCTTGTGGGTATTGTTGGGGGTCGCAGGAGGGCTTTTTCTTGCGACTTTGCAGCTGGTAGCCTTCCTGGGAGGCTGCTTCCTCTTCTTGTCCAGGAAACTCTTCTTGACATCTTCAGGAGAGTGTCCCTCATCAGTGGGATTCCACTCATCATCTCCTTGTTTGGAGCCAAAAAACGTTCCAGGACGGAAACTCATGTTGCTGTTGAATGCAGTGCAAAAGGAATGAGCAAAAACAACGAGATTGTGGAGGAATTGGATCAAAAGTTTGGACCATTCAGTCCTGATAACTTACCATCCCTTTCTACCTTTTTGTTAAGTGAAACCATCACTAAAAAGGAGGGAATGACCAATGTAATAACACCAACTCTTAATAGTGGTGTTAAACAAGCATTTCACCAACGAGAAGAACCCAACTGCTCTCAAAACAACCATTATGAACCTGAAAAATTGGAACAAGATCAACAGGTTAAACAACAGAAAGAAGAGAGCCTTTCTCTCAGAACAAATAAGAGCCAAGACACAGGAAATAAACTCCCATTTCCAACTGAACTTAAATCTTCTTTTCAAGATCGAGCCACTGAAACATCTACAGCAAAAATTGCTCAACTGAAAGCTGAGTTACAAGAAGCAGAGGAACTCTTTAAACAAAGTTCCAGTGAGACTTGTTCTTCTTCTTCTGACCATGTGGAAGGTCACATAACAAGCACAAAAGCCCCTGAAATTTTTAGGACAGCTAGTCCAACGTGTGAACCAACTGCCCCTAAAATTTCAGAGGCAAAAATTGCATGCAACATACACAACAAACAGACACATAATGACCAGTTTCTGACGCGTCCGGGTACGTACGAAATGCCGGATACCGGACGGAGGTCAGTGCCGTACGGTTCCGGCCACGTACGCCAAGTACCGAAGAAATTCCAGGAATTTCTTACGGTTCCGGATACGTCACCGTCGTACGTAAGAGATACCC
>WTKN01000287.1:0-5690 GCA_011524395.1 Moorena sp. SS36440bin_2 | reverse complement strand
ACTCCCAACCCTGAATTCCAGGATATCCTGAGTCCTCCCATGATTCAATTATCCATCAGAGAAGATAGGTGTGCTCTCAATCCATTTGAAGTCAGACACAGATCTTCTGGAGTACTCAACCCTTTCCCAGTCCATGATTCCAGTAGCTGTTCATCACTTGAATCAACAATGGATTCATCCACTCAGCATGAGGAAGAAACCTTGTTGAAAGGGGAGGAATTACCCAATTTCCAACATCAAGCAAATGCCACCACAACTAAGACTACAATGCAAAACCCAAAGGCAAGAAGGGTACTATTTCCACAACAAACAAGACTTGAAAACAGCTTCCAACCCATTAGAAAGACAAGATACAAACAAGATGAAGACCACACAGATTACCAAAGTTTCCAAAGCTGGATCAACAAAAGAATGAACACTGAAGAAGATACATCAATGGAATTGGCCTTACCAAGTCCACCTGAGTCACCAGATCCAAGCTCATCTGATCCATCATTTTCAAGTTCAAGTTCATCATCATCTTCATCATCTTCATCAAGCTCAAGCTCATCATCCAACTCTACAAGCTCAGATGACTCAAGCAGCTATGTACGGTCTAAGAGCAAGAAAAAGAAGAAGAGTTCAAAGAAGAAAACAAAGAAGGACAAAAAGAAGAAGTCCAAGAAATACAAGAAACATGCTATTTTGTTTGCAAGACTGTGCAAAACAGCTCAATGTAACAACCAGAATGTGCTGAAATTGGATGCTGACCCAGCTCAAAGAAGACGATCGTTGGTACGATGGCTTAAGAGATTGTCCGATACATTGAAAATGCATCATCAAACCTACGAAATCCTTGAAAACTACCCCAAATTGCCTTCCAAAATAAGCAAGACAACAAACAAAGCATTTGCAAGTTTTCTAAAAGCATACATGGCACCAAGCATTGTCAATGTTCTAGCTGGAGTAGATCAAGATGATGGCCTTGGTGTAATACACAGGTTACAACAACTGTATGCATCAGCAACTTTGGAAGATAAACTCAGAGCACAAGAATACCTACAAAACCTCCAAATGCACCCAAAAGAACTGATCAGCAGCTTCATTGCAAGATTCAGAAGAGCAATTCAAAACATCTATGATGCAAGCACAAATCCTGAACCAATACCAGAGCTACAACTGATCAACCTATTCCTTGTCAAAACACTCAACACAATACCAGTGGGAACAGATATCAGAAACACCCTGCTATATTACAAGAGACTGATTAAAACATCACATGACCCAAGTCAACTGTCCTTCACCTTGGCTGATATGGAGTATGAAGTAAGTCAGCAAGAAACAAATGCAAGGCTAGCCTACAAACCTTCATCAACCAGAAGAGAATCAGCAAGCATTGCCACCACAACAAGCATGAAGAGGAAACCAATCAGATGCTTTTATTGTGGAGGTAATCACAGACTTCATGAATGCAGAAAATGTCCACCAGAAGAAAAGAAGAAACTCTGGGAAAAACATGGATTCAAATCCAAAAGGAGGAAGCCTACAAAATTCGTCTCTGCTAATCAAGCTTCTACAAAACAAAATGAGGAAAACAGACCAGCACCAACAAATGTCTCCAAGAAAACTGAGTCAAAGAAAGAAGTAGCCAGTACAGCTGTCAGAATTCCCAACAGCAGAAGACCAAAAGTCACCTTTGCCACAATGGCCAACCATCAAACAAACCACAACCACAACCAAGATCAGAATGAAGCTTCATCCTTGATTTCTCAATGGTTGATTGATTCTGGATGCTCTACCCATATGACACCTTATGCCTCAGATTTGGTAATGGATCATGAAGGGACAGACTCTGTTGTTGAAGTAGCAAATGGAAATATTGTCAAGGCCAAAACAAGAGGAACAGCTTTGGTCAAAATCATTGACATTGATACACATCAGGAGCATCATGTCTACTTGGAAGGAGTACTACATGTGCCTGGCATAAGCAGAAGACTGTTCAGTGTTACCTGTTGGACACAGAGTGGTGGATCTATCTCATTTCATGGGGAGAAATGCCAGCTGAGCTATGATGATTTGTCCAGTGACACTGGAACCACAAAAGCAACCATCCTTGCACCTTTTTCTGAACATCAACAACCCGGTCATTACATTCATCCCATTGCTGCCATTGGAGAAGAAAAGATTGAGATACCTACTGATCTATTGCACAGAAGAATGGGACACAGATCATACAAGACATGGGGTGTTGCCAACCAAAACAACTTGTGGATGGATGCAACAGCTAAAATCCAAGAAGACAAATATTGCTGGGGTTGTGATATCACTTTCTCAAAGAAAACAAGAAGAGGAAAATCGAAATTGAGTGATGACAACAAGATCAAACCTGGTTCCTGTTTAATGATTGATCTGCAAACCAATCCAAGCAGAACTGGACTCACAAGAGCAACACATTTTCCTTACTACCTACAAATCACTGATGCCCTTACAAGATTTACTGTCTTCCTTGGCTTACCTGATAAAGAAGCACACAGTGTTTGGAGATGTTTACATGATTATTCACTCTGGTTCAAAGCTAATCCCGAGTTCAATGCCTATGGAATAACACAAGTACATGGTGATTTCGATACTGTTTTCAAGTCCGAAGAATTTCGAACCGATTGCAATGAGCACAACATGAAAGTTACCACAGCAGCACCAAGACATCAAGAGATGAATGGAATATGTGAAAGACAATGGGCAAACATAAGAAACATTGCCTTCTCCTTCTTGGTTCATGCAAGAGTTGGTATGGAATACTTTGATCTGGCACTGGAACATGCTTGGAAAGTACATGCTGTCCTGCCTATCAAGAACCTGACACATGGCTCCAACATTGTCAGTCCTTATGAATACTTCTTTGGCTCAAAACCATGCATCAGAAAGTTCAGAGTACCATTTTGTCCTTGTGTAATGAACACTGGACCACAAACTGACAAAATCAACAACAAAATCACCACCAGAGGCAATCATCCTGAAAGAGGTATAAGAGGAATACATGTGGGAATGCCAAGAGGTTCAGCTGGATGGATGGTATATGTCCCTTCAACTGGTCAAATCTCCATCTCACAAGATGTTATCTTTGATGAAGATTTCCTTTCCACTGTGGCATTCTCTCAAACTTCTATCCCAGGAGGATTGCAGCTACAACCCACTTCACAGAACTCATTTTCAATTGACCAACTTGAGAAAACTGAAAACCCTGCAAGATTTGCAATCAATGAAGATGCTCCTGGAGTACCCAGTGAGATATCATCAACAGAACATTTGCCCTTTGTACCTCAGTTTGAACCAACCAGTGGTCCATCGAATCATGAATGGCCAACTGAATCAATGCCCGAGCTATATGACTTTGAATTTGGTTTTGAAGGGGAGAATACCAGAATTACCAGAAATCGACCCCATTTCCACAAAATCCAAAACAAAAATCGCCGTCAACCACACAATCCAAGAAGGTCAAGACGATTGAACAAAACACAAGCAAACCTATCAAAAACGCACGAAAATTACATGGCAAAACTGGACAAACAATATCTCATGGACTTGGAACAGCCCCTACACCCAAAATGCAATGAGTATCTACAATCAATTGGCACCAATTTGGAAGATCCAACACTTGGTGATTTCTATGAACACCTAACTATTGACCAAATGATTGAGTTTGATGATCATATGTTCCATGAAGAAATGAAACAAGCTGAGGAAAAGAGAACACATGAAACTATGGAATGCATGAAAGACCACTGCTCAGAAAGTCATGGTACAGAAATGAAGACAATTAAAGCTTTCCATGCAACAGCTGAGCAAGAACTATCACTCAGTCAATTACACCAGGAAACAAGATATGCCTATCAAGCAGAAGTAAACAATGTGGAAGGTGCTACTGCTGATGACTTCTTACCGGCTCCAAATCATTGGAAACAAATCACAAGAATGCCTGAAAGACAAAGACAACCTTGGCTCAAAAGCCTAAGATCAGAATTGGAGTTATTAATCCACAAAATGAAGGTATTCAAACCCGAAAAACCGACAGAAAACGACCCAATAATCCCAACAACAACCAAGTTTCGAACAAAGATCAAACCGGATGGAACTGTTGAAAAGCTAAAAGCAAGAATCTGTCTAAGAGGTGACAAACAAGTAAAAGACGAAGATGAAGACACATGGTGTAAGATTGGAGGTTTCAATGCTGTTAAAAACTTCTTGGCCATGGCTGCTCGCCTAAAATGCAGAGTCTATCAGCTGGATTATACAGGAGCATTCCTACAAGCTCCAGCAACAACAAGAGTGATCACAATACTACCTGGAGAGTGGAAGGAATTCTTCCCTGATCTTGCTGAGTACTTTGGAGTTCCATTGTTGATCTTGAAATCATTGTATGGACAAACACAATCAATGAAGAATTTTGATATCAGACAAAGTGAGTGGCTTGTACAATCATATGGTTTTGAAAGATGCCCAAGTGAGGAATCAATCTACCACTACCACAAAGGAGATCACTTTATCTACATGAACAATGTGGTGGATGATCAACTCTACTTCTCCAACTATGATCCTTTGAGACAAGACTTTGAGAATGCCCTCAAAAACGAATTTCTGGTTGAGTTTATGGGACAAGCAAACTGGTATCTACAAGCAAGAATACAGCAACTGGCAAACTACAGTATTGTCCTTGATCAGTCAAGATATATGGCACTCATCTCATCCAGATTCCTACCAGAATTCCCAACCAACAACATAACAAGTGAAGACAAAGCCAGATATACATCACCATTGCCTCAATCTTTTGTACCAAGCAAACAAGACCAATCCAAGACCTACTCAGAAGTGAAAGACCTGGAAGCAAAGTATGGATTCCAATACTCATCTGCAGTTGGTATGCTAATATTTCTGATGAATACAACAATCACTTTGCAATATGGAATCAGAAAGCTTGCAAGATTCAATGCAATGCCAGGAAAACCTCACTACAAAGCTCTCATTCACCTAATGCACCACATAAGAACACACAGAACCGAATTTGGATTGAAGTTCTACTCACCTGATGATACACCACCGGTCTACACACTGCTACGACAATTATACCCAAAGTTCGACCCTTCAAATGTACCATTCCTACTATTCACTGACTCATCTTGGCAAGACTGTCCAGACACCTCAAGAAGCACAGGAGCTTATGTCCTCTATCTTTTTGGATCCCTGATTGATGGTGCATCCTTTGTTCCAACACCAATTGCAATGTCAAGTGCTGAGTCTGAATACAATGCACATGCATTTGCACTAACTGCTGCAATTCATGCAAAGCAAATATACAACAACCTGATGGGATATCATCCAGACACACCACTGACTCTACACACTTTCATTGACTCAAGCAGTGCATTGGCCATGATGAACAGTGATCAAGTCACCAGAAAAGCAAGACACATTGAGAGAAGAATACATTTTGTCAGACAAGCTAGAGCTCAAGGTATCTTCATACCCCACAAAATCCCTGGAGAACAAAACCCTGCTGATATTGGAACCAAGAACTTGCCTGGTTCTACAATCTTGAAACATCTACCTGTTCTACATGTACCAGTACCATTATGAAGGACTAATATGATTCAAAGGGGAGTGTAAGAGAACCCAATACTGTCTCTGTCCTGTTTCATCCATGACTTGTTTGTGAA
>WTKN01000267.1:15516-57022 GCA_011524395.1 Moorena sp. SS36440bin_2 | reverse complement strand
GCTATGCAGAAAAGGGGTAAAACTTATTGATTAGCGTGATTTGCGCGGTCTTGGGGGTTTCCCCCATGAGCGACTGCATGGCTGACAAGGCGAGCCTGTCTTACGGTAACTTCTAACCATGAGCGACTGCCGTGGTTTCCCCCATGAGCGACTGCATGGCTGACAAGGCTCCACTATTCTTACGGTAACTTCTAACCATGCCCTTTCAGCAGCCGCTTGTCGGGCGGTAGAGTTCAATTCATTAGCAAAAGGGAATTCTTTAGCAAGAATCTTGCAGTACTTACTAAGGTCATATTTCCCCGTCCCTTTGTTGTCCATCCATAAACGAATGCAGCTATTACGGATAAATTTAACCGTCCGAATCGCTTCGTCTATAGCTTGATACTGAAGGGGTTTGCCGTATGATTTGAACTCTAGAATAATCATCAGAACTCGACCTTAACTGATATATTATTACGCTAATATTTCAAGCTAAAACTGTCAAATCAAGGTCAGATCTTTTTCACGGCGACTAAAGTCGCTAACTGGCTTTCATCCCGGAGACGAAACCTTAAAATAAGGCAGCCTTAATCATGGAGGCGCGCTTGACCAGTAATTAAATTCGCGCGATTGTCGCGCCTCAAAGTTTTAACCCTTTTACCCATAGCCGACCAACCATAAAGGCTGCCCCAGCGAGCAATCCCTCGCTGGGGTAACTTCTGACCCGTTTTAAAAACACGGGGCTTTCAGCCTTGGGAGTTCCGTAATTAACTATAATTAGCCAAAATTTTACGAATTTGATCCTCAATAGTCTCTGGTTTTTCCACCATCGCCATATGTCCACATTCAGCAATTTCAATCACATTGTCCCCACAGGATTGAAAGAGATTGTGAAAACTAGCCAGATGACGCACATATTTCGGTGCCATTACCTTATCCTTAGTACCAGCAATAAAATAAACAGGTTGTTTGAGTCGGGAAACAACCTGAGGTAAGCGATGGACCTCGGCTTCTGTGGTAGTATCTAGTAACGTCCTCAGTGCAGCTTCCGCGTTAGCAGTAACAAAATCAACAACCCGTTGACGTCCCCATTTTCGGGAAATAGGATGCGCTACCTGAGCCCGGGTAAACAATAAATCGAGTAAAGGGACATAACACAACCAACGGGGACGGCGTTTTACCAACTGCTCACCAGCCAGCCGAAAGCGCTCAAATTCTTCTTTAAGATAAATTCCACCACCAGCATTAAGACAGATTACCCCTTTAATCCTCTGAGGGAGCAAATAGGCACCCCACAGAGCAATGCTACCCCCTAGGGAATGACCAATAACCCACGCCTGTTCGATTCCCAGTTCTTCTAACAATATTACCAAGTCCTCAGCATAGGCAGCTAAGCTATAGCGGTCAGTGGGTGAAGTAGCAGTCTCAGGAAATGGTGATTCCGAGTCCCGGTTCGATGTTGAGCTTTGAGTGTTATGAATTTGGGACTGGGATTCACCGAATCCCCGCAGGTCATAGATCAGACACTGATACTGCTGTGACAACCTATAAATTAGAGGTTGCCAATAGCTACGGCTTAACAGCCAGCCGTGGATGAAAACCAGAACAGGACAGGATGATTGAGTAGGAGGTGTTAATTCGTAAGTATGGGAGACTCCTAGGATGTTAATGCTTGCCATACCTTGATATTATCGAAGAATTAACAGGATAGGAAATTCGTCAGTGATTTTAATCACAACGGGTCGCACCTGTGCTTGTCACCCAATGATCACTAAAACACTTGACCTAGTAATCGCCTCCGAATGCTTTCAGCAATTTTTTGACCTAAATAATCGGGAATCAAGTTTCCGTTAGGGCCTAGTAGGTAAAGAATCAGCCTGGTTCGTCCCCGCCACACCAGCAAGTTGGCATTGACCACCAGTAAATCCTCTTGCCAGATGGCATACATAACTTTGTAAAATAATCCAGGTTGATTATTTGCCTCAATTAATAGGGCTGGGAGATGGAAGACTGGATCTACATAAAATTCTGTTTCTACCTGCTTCAAGCCAGCATCGAGATTAAATTCCACTGCCAGCATTTGTTCCACCTCAAAGCGCCCTGCCAAAGCCTCTCTCAGGGCACGGCAGACATTTTCTGAGGTTTTGTGGGTCAGCGCTTTCCGGTTACGAGATACCACTAGTTTCATAAACACCAGCATTGGTGGACTAATTTGACCATAAAGACTGAGACTGTGGATAGTCAGTCCATAGGCAGTCAGAACCCCAAAAATATCACTGAGCAGAAAAGACTCATTCCGGTAAGCAAAGTGTAGGACACTTTTTGAGCCTTCCGGTTTGATCTCAATTACAGCATGTTGGGTTTTATAGAGTCGGTAAGCAAGTCTGAGGTTATGCAGTTGGATTTCACTACTAACAAACTGCTCATAGAACTTAGGAAACGCTCGGTTGAAGCGTTTCAGGATTTCTTGTTCGGATGATTTCCAACCCACAGTCATCGATAGGGGTAGGTGGCTATTCTTGTTTATCAAAAGGTGCGCGCCCGTTAGCGCCCCGCGTCGGATTTGCCGAAAGGTGCGAATTTAATTCTTAATGGTAAGAGCGCACCTAAGCTTTTTGAGTTAACACAACCCGGTAAGCTTGTAGGGGGACTTACAAAAATACTGAGAAAAGAGCCTTAAATGTATATATAGATAGAGTTTAACATTGAGGTGCGACCCAAGGCCGCGAGGAATCCCTCCCGGCCTTGGAGGCGCGCACCTTGATTTGCTTGATTTATTGATATATCTGGGTTTGAGCCATTTTTGGCTATTTGGTGTATTTCCAAGGGTTTCGTCTGGGTTTGAGGCTTTTGTCATGCTCAAAACTCTCTGGGTCCCCCGAGGCAACAACAAGCGCGGATCTGATTCATTTCTCACCAATTTTGCTGATTAGCCTAGTCTAACTAATCTTCCCCAACTTCCCCACCTTCGGTAGCTTGCCGACTTTCCTGGTTAGGTGCGCTCTTACCATTCAGAATTAAATTGGCCACGGGTTAAGGGCAGCTGTTGATGCAAAGCGCGACTGGTTTTGCTGTGTGCGGAACACAGCGATTCTCCTTTAGAGAGACTACGTGAAGGCACCGCTGTTTGTCTCGTGGAAACCCCCGTCACGCCACTGCATCGGTTGTTGATTTAGATTCGCCCAAGGGCAGCAAACAGCTGTACCCCCTAAGACGGGAGCATCTTATCCAAGCGACTTCAATGAGTGCGACCGATGGGAATGCTAGGATAAGAATTTATATAGGAGGGTTAATTGTGGTATTATCGTTTCCACAAAGAATTAGTTTCAGATCAAGGTAGGTCGGGTATGATAGTTTTCCTGGTGGAATAAAACCAATAGATCAAATATCACTTTCTGTTTTTTGAAACAAACATTTAAGTCTGGCTCTGGTTGACCGAGACCCAGAACGTCTGAGCCGTCAGGGAAAGAAGACCATTACCAGTCCAAGTAGCTCACAATTATGATAACGCCACTTTCACACCTGCATGGGTTTTTGGAAAAGCTTCTTTAGCAGTTCTGACACTGCTTTACCTCAAACACGACCTGAAGGAGATACCGTAGAAGGTTTAAAATATCGCACCGACGGTACCTCACGGGTATTTTTTAGTACAACACGAGAAATTGATCTGTACGAATTGGAAGAACTTTGTGATGCTGTTGGTTGGTCTCGCCGTCCTCTGCGCAAAGTTAGGAAAGCCATTCAGCATAGCTTTTTGGTTACTTCGATGTGGTACCAGCGAGGTAACACGAGGCGCTTAATTGGCTTTGCCCGTGCCACTTCTGATCATGCTTTCAATGCGACAATCTGGGATGTAGTGGTTCATCCAGATTTCCAAACCAAGGGACTGGGCAAAGCTTTGATGAGATATATGATCAAAAAATTGCGCAGCCAGGATATTAGCAATATCACCTTATTTGCCGATCCTCAAGTGGTAAGTTTTTACCGTAAAATGGGATTTATGCCTGACCCAGAAGGTATTAAAGGCATGTTCTGGTATCCAGATTAATCTTGAGTAAACACAAAGCGCCAAAAGTAAGTTATACTGGTTATAATACTTAAAGGTAGCATCCGGGATGTAGCGCAGCTTGGTAGCGCGCCTGCTTTGGGAGCAGGATGTCGCAGGTTCAAATCCTGTCATCCCGATTTTAAATTCATAACTCGATCAGTCCATAAGTAAATCACTAAATCAGTCAAGACACCAGGGTAAACTCAGTGGAACTTGATACAGTCATATACAGTCAAACTTGATACATTCAAACTTGATAAGAGTTAGCTAAAGGTGTATTAAACGCAACTGATCAGGGCTTGTTAACAAGCCAGGTCAAGCTATGATCGATCAAGTTAGATTTGAATCTCTGCCTCTACTAGAGGTTAGCGAGGTGCGTTCAGATCTCTCAGTGAGCAGGGTATTCTAGTGGTAACAGGCTCTTCTTCCTTAAAACTCGAGGTAATTTCTATGAAATCATTGTTCCGTTGGGGCACAACATTAAGTTTAGTAGCGAGTGCCTTACTAGGCTCAGTGAGTGCAGAAAATTTAGCGGCACTGGCTCTGACCGAAGACCAGGTAAGAGAAAAGTTGAGACCTGTACCTGTATTTGCAGTTACTGATAGTAAAGGTTCGCCACTAGTAGCCTCAATTCCAGATCAGCAAGATCAAAAGAAGACTACCTCAGTCGCAGGTGTGTTTATTAGCCAAGAAGATGCTAATGCGTTTGTACAGCGTTTAAAGCAGGAGAATCCTGAACTAGGTAACAAGGTAAAAGTAGTGCCTGTATCTTTGGGGGAAGTTCATGAGCAAAATCAAAAGAATCGCACTGTTGCCAATGGTTTAAATTTTGCCTACATACCAAACCAACAGCAGGTAAAGAAGGCACAAGCGATCTGGAACCAAAATGGTCAAGACAAAAAGCCATTTCAGGGCGTACCACTGTTTGTTGCCAAAGAAGCTAGCAACAGTGGATACCTAACTATTCAACAAAATGGGGTCTCTTCAATTCCGTTCTTTTTTAACAAAGAGCAATTACAGAATATAGTCAACCGCTATAAGCAGCAAGACCCTAACTCCCAGGTTAAGATAGAGGTAGTGCCTCTAGAGGGGGTTATTCAAACCTTACAGGAGAGCAATGATCAGCAGCTAGAGAAAATCGTACTAGTGCCATCCCAGGAATCCCTGAAGTTTTTGCAAAGTCTGTCCCAAAATCAACTCCAAAGTCCAAATCAATGATTATGGATCAGCGGTGGGCGGTCTCGGGAAAAGAACTCTGGCAGTGGCGTCAAGATGCCTGCAAGTCTGCAGCCGAGGCAGGTGTCTCTAGAGCTGAAGTGGACTGGTTGCTAAAGGAGGTAGCTGAGCTTGACCCATTAGTGCTACGCTTGGAGTCATGGCAAAAGTGTTCCTTATTAGGGAAAGCCGCTGAGAACTCAACTATTAAACTTTCCCAACCTCTACCTGTACTTACCCAACTGTGGCAAAGGCGTATCCATCAGCGATGCCCAGTTCAATACCTAGCTGGGGTTACCCCTTGGCGTCATTTCTCCTTGAGAGTTTCCCCAGCTGTCCTGATTCCCCGTCCAGAAACTGAATCCCTGATTGATCTGGCGGTCAATGCTGTAGCTATGAGCTCTAAAGCTGACTTATCATCAGGACACTGGGCGGATTTGGGAACTGGTAGTGGAGCGATCGCTTGTGGACTGGCAGAGGTATTTCCCCATGGGACAATTCATGGGGTTGATTGCACTGAAGAAGCCCTTGCCATTGCTCAACTTAATGCTCAACAGTTGGGCATGGCAGAAAAAATAAAGTTTTACCATGGTTCTTGGTATTCACCTCTAGAAGCCTTAAAAGGCCAGTTAAGTGGTATAGTGGCAAACCCACCTTATATACCTAGTAACTCCCTCAAACAGCTACAACCAGAAATTTACTACCATGAACCGCATATTGCCCTCGACGGCGGCAGGGATGGTCTAGACTGTATCCGACAGCTGATTGAAATATCTGGGGATTATCTGCGCCCCGGCGGTGTTTGGTTAATTGAAATGATGGCAGGACAAGCGGACAAGGTTGTTCAACTACTGCAAAACCAGGGCAGTTACTCTCAGATTCAGATATTTCCTGATTTAGCAGGTATTGACCGCTTTGCTCTAGCTTATAGAAAGTATGAAGTATAAACAAGGTATGCATTGATGCCAATAGGTAAAAAGCTTTGGATAATTTCAGCCAACGTTTACCTTTGACGTTATCGCTTCTACTTTTTAGTGTGCTGGTGAGCAATGACCCAAGTTTCTATGGCTACCCTGATTTCTGGGGCTATCTCAGGTAAGCTGGTAAGTTTTCCAACAGATACAGTCCCAGCACTAGCAGTGCTACCGCACAAGTCAGAGTTGGTGTTTGAGGCAAAGCGGCGTCCTCAAGACAAACCTTTGATTTTGATGGGGGCATCTCCTAAGTCTCTTTGGCCATTTGTTCAAGGTACTTCCGCACAGAGGTCAATTTGGGAACACATGGCTCAGAAGTATTGGCCAGGAGCATTAACATTGGTGTTACCCGCTTCAGATAAAGTACCTACCGTTATGAATCCTTCTGACCCGACTACTATTGGGATTCGTGTGCCAGCTTCCAGGATAGCGATCGCAATTTTGTCCAAGACTGGTCCGTTGGCAACTACCAGTGCTAATTACTCAGGCGAGCCACCGTTACAAACAATGGCAGCGGTTGAGGTGCAGTTTCCCGAGGTATTGACGCTCCAGCCAGCTGAGTTAGAAGCGATAAAACCAGACAAGATTGGCGTCCCGTCTACTGTTGCTAAATGGACAAGCAGTGGCTGGGAAATTTTGCGTGCTGGAGGGATTCAATTAGAAGATTCAGGGTTTTAATAGTTCTACTCACCTTTGAAAAAAACTAGCTATCCTTAAAAAGATCTGACAAAAAAGTATGAAGTTTGAATTGTGAAGTAATCATGAATTGTGAAGTAATCATGAAAACTGGCTATCGATTGGTTACTTGGTAACAGGTATTTTTTTTAGCCTGGTTCCCTACCCAACTCTATTCTTGTCGATTTCCAGCAGTATAAGCTTCAACCTTCATTCTTTATCCTTCAATTTTGTTAGGTTCGCTTTCCGTTGCGAATTAAATTCGCGGTTTGGTGGGCACCTGTTGACGTTTTTAGTGTGGCAAGACTTAATAAGCATGGGTGAGACGGATCTGATCTATTTGCTAGTAGGCATTGGGTTAGGAGTTATGGGGAGTCACTTCAGGAAATTTTTAAAGGTGGGCTTTCCAAGGCCGCGAGGGATTGCTCGCGACCTTGGGTCGCACCTCCATGAAAGCACAGACTCAAATACCTCTGGATTCCATCAAACTGATACTGATGCTGAAGAAATCCAGCGTCTGAAACAGGAATTCAAGCAAAATCAATTGGCTTACCAAATGGCAATGGAAATGAGCCAGTTTAAAGCCGGATTTTTGGCACGAACTTCCCACGAGTTGCGATCGCCCCTGAGTCGCTTGATTGGTTTACATCAGTTGATTTTGTCGGATCTGTGTGAGTCTTCAGAAGAAGAGAGAGAATTTGTGCAGCAGGCTAACGCCTCTGCCCATACTATGGTTAAACTGCTTGATGAGGTGACTGCTGTAGCTAAAACTGAACACGGTACTAACGTTTTGGAGATTTGCTCAGTCTCTTTGAAGCAGCTGTTTGAAGACCTCTATCGTCTGACCCATTTGCAAGCTGCCAATCGCAATCTGCAGCTGGAAATAGTTCCACCTGACTCCAAAATTCACGTTTTAGTCGATCCACGGCGTTTTCGACAAGCATTAGTAATGATGGTGGATACTGGGATTACTCAGATCAGCAGTGGTCAAATTAAAGTTTGGACTGCACTCTCCTCTAAATCTGAAACAGTTTCCATCTGGATTGATATGCCCTGTGCCATCAGCTGTTGGGCTGAAGCTGTTGATTTATTACAATTACCTCTAGATCAATCAAAACTAGATCAATCAAAACAGCCCAGTGAAACGGTATCCACTTCATCTGGACTGACCTTGTTGATGATTCAAACACTCTTGGAAGTGATGCAGGGGCGTATAGAAGTATTAGCGGTCCCCAGTGAAGAAGCTCACAATGATTCCTCTGCTGAGAATCTTACCCGGTTTCATGTTTCTATACCCCAGGGGATTCCTGAGATTGTAGAGCCTTACTAGGGACTGGAGTAACTAGAGGCTGATTGTACAATACCATTGTGGTACTGGAGTTCACCTCAAAACCAATGCGTTCGTAAAAACTTTGTTGATGGGTGGTCATCAAATAAACTCTCTCTACTCGGCTCATCTGAGGATGAGAGAGTACAGTTTCCACTAGCTTACGCCCTAGCCCAGCTCCTCGATAGTCTGGATGGATAACGACATCCCAAATGTTTCCCCGATAAATTCCGTCAGAGGTAGCTCTGGCTAATCCAATCAGCTTCTGGTTATCCCAAACGCTGATGACAGGATTACTGTTAGCGATCGCAACTTGCCAATCCTCGATTTTTCGGTCTTTTGCCCAAAAAGCACCTAGGTTAAACAATTTTTGTAGCTGGTAATAGTCGATTTTATATTTGCGATCACAAAACTGAATATGGCGGTAATCCATAGTTACCAAAGTTCCTTCTGATTTTGTTAAACGTGTCTTTAAATTGACTTAATTTACTGATGTTATTCTGGATTTTTACTGAAAATATTTTCAGTAAAAATAGAGTTGATAGCCTGTAATATTGACTACTTTTAAGTAATATAGACCAGACAATTTATCCAGATTAATTAACAATTTAAAATTGACAATTAATCTGGATTAAACGGGTTTGCAGATACCTGTTAAAGATATATCTATCGATTAGGTTATCTCTGCCTTGACAAACCCACGGGTCTGAGTATTACAAAATGTTAAGATTATAACCTATTGTAATTATCTCGGTCAAATCCAATAACTGATAGTATGGGTGGTAGTATGGGCTATTGTTGTTCGATCACGACACCTGTGCACAACCACCTCTCACCCACCCCATCTAAACCCCATGCCCAATTGCCTAATCAGCGTTGGGAGATTGCCCCCCTCAAAACTGAACAAGCTAACCAACTCGCCAAAGCTAGTGGGATTTCCCCCCTAATCGCTCAACTCCTGATTAACAGGGGTATTGAAACCTCTGAACAAGCCGAGGTTTTCCTCAATCCCCTATCTCAGATGATGCCTGCACCGATTGATGAATTTCCCGATTTGGCAATTAGTGTCGAGATGCTGACTGAAGCGATCGCAAATCAGGAAAAAATCGCTATTTGTGGAGACTACGATGCTGATGGCATGACCAGCACGGCTTTGTTACTCAGAGCATTACGCTGGTTGGGGGCTGATGTAGACTACGCCATACCCAGCAGGATGACAGAGGGTTATGGCATCAATACACGGATTGTGGAAGAATTTGCGGAGGAAGGGGTGGGTGTGATTTTAACGGTTGATAATGGTATTGCTGCCCATGAACCTATTGCTAGAGCTGTAGAACTGGGAGTAACGGTTATTGTAACTGACCACCATGATCTACCTCCAGAACTTCCAGACGCCGATGCGATTCTCAATCCCAAGCAACTGCCGGAAGAGTCACCCTACCGAAGTTTAGCTGGCGTAGGAATAGCTTACATTTTAGCTATCTGTCTAGCACAAGAACTTGGTCAACTCAAAGGCTTGACCCAACAGCTGTTAGAACTATTTACTCTGGGAACTATTGCGGATTTAGCCCCTTTAACGGGTATCAACCGACGTTGGTTAAAGCGAGGTTTAGGGTTATTGCCTCAATCTCAATTAGCAGGAGTTCAAGCATTAATCGAGATAACTGGGGTTAAAGATGACCAAAAATCCCTTAAGCCGGAGGATATTGGATTTAGACTAGGACCAAGAATTAACGCTATTGGTCGCTTATCCGATCCCCAAATTGTAATTGAACTGCTGACGACGACTGCACCCGAAGTAGCACTTGAGAGGGCAATGCAGTGTGAAGAAGTGAACCAACGGCGTCAGGAATTGTGTGCTGATATTGAACAAGATGCGATCGCATTTATTGAGGACACTGGACTAGATTGGGAACAGAAGCGGGTATTAGTGATTGTCCAACCGAATTGGCATCATGGAGTCATTGGCATTGTTGCCTCCAGATTAGTAGAGCGCTATGGTGTACCAGTCTTTATTGGAACGTATGAAGACGATGACCAACAACACATTCGCGGTTCAGCAAGAGGCATAACTGAATTCAATATTTTTGAAGCCTTAGAGTTCTGTCAAGACTTACTGGCTAAATATGGAGGACACAAAGCAGCTGGTGGATTTTCCCTACCGGCTGAGAACTTGAGCGACTTTGAACAATCCCTTAGCCGTTTTGCCCATGAATGTCTAAAACCTGAACACCTCAAACCCCTAGTTGCTATCGACGCTAGCCTAGAATTACCTCAAATTACCTCTAACTTCTACCAGCAATTAGATCTGCTTCACCCCTGTGGGATTGGCAATCGGGATCCCGTCTTTTGGAGTGCTAATGTCCAAATCCTTGAGCAACGAGTTGTTGGTAAAGGACACATTAAGCTTACCTTGAATCAGGACAATCAATCAGTCAAGATTCAAGCTATTGCTTGGCGTTGGGAGGAATACTTCCCTTTACCTAAACGAGTGGATATTGCCTACAAGTTGCGAGAGCATCATTGGGAAGGGAACACGACCATTGAGTTAGAGTTAGTGGGTGTTCGTCTACCCGTAGTGACTAGTCCCGTAGTTACTAGTAAAGTTACTAGTAAAGTTACTAGTACCTCAACAACAAAGAAAGCGGAATTTTATTACAATCAGCGCCGTTACACCTGTAGCCTCTGGGAATCTTTAAATGAACTAAGGATTAGAAACCCAGAAGGGAAAGTCCTCGCGATTCAGAAAGGACAACGCATTGGACTTTTGGGTACTAAACGGGAAGACGCTAAAGAAGTTAATGTCACTAAACCGCCCTACTACCCGTTGATCAAAGCAGCAACTCGTGCGTTGGGACTCAGTTGAACAAAATGTCTCGCGCAGTTCCCACTTAACTCTAAGATTATAGGTGGGGTTAGCCACACCAACAAAAAACGGGGTTGCGTCAGTCAAGGAATTAATAGAAGTAGGGTGGGCATCTTGCCCGCCCCAAAATGAGCCAAGGTTGATATCATTTCATTCAACTTTTGTCAAAAAATCTTGATAGGTTTGCATTAGCTTATTCAAAACGTAAGGATCTGAATTCGCATGATCGAAAGTAATGCTCAACGGAACAGTCAGTCCTTGGTGCGAATTATACCGTTGTCCAAAGTAAAATATAGGTCGCCCCGTCTTCATGATTCCACGGTGTATTTGAAATGATGTAAAGTTTAGGTCAGTTAGGTTTCCAATGAAATGAGCAATTTCCCACATCAATGGAGGGAGAGATCCAACATCTATCTTATAATTTTGAATAGAATTTCGATAGAATCTTGAAAACTTTGTCCAATCCATTAAGCTGACATCGTTAATAATCACATCTTTAAACCGATCCTCTCCCCCAACAGCAATTGCAAAGTACACCGGAAGGTTTTTAAAAAAATACCATTCTCCATCGATTTTGCGGGTGCAAAACGTCCAGTTTAAAGATAATGCTTTGACTAAATTCCAAACAAGATAAGCTTGAAAAGAGGCTCCTTGTGGATTTTGAAATGACTTTTCATAAATTTCACGAGCACCTCCCAAGTCTAGCTGTAGAGTTATCGAGAGGTTAGGGTTTAAAACAAATTCTTCATTATGAAAAAAAGAGAAAGCCCATTGTTGATATTTGCTCAATTCATCTAGCTTGAGTTTAGTACCCTGATATTGTTCCAAAGCCTCTTGTAAGTTCATATTCACATAGTAGAGGATAAAAACTTTTCTAGGGTATACGACAGCAAAAGTTTTGACGGCACATTGAGAACACCAATTGTCCTGGGGACGTTAACAAATTTAGCTATTCAAGAGCTAATGAATCCCCATCCAAATCAAAGATTATGGCCGTTGCTGATTATGGGTATAGTTTTGCCCCCCTGTCCCCCCAATTTCGGGCGTAAAAAAACTTTCAAAGTTCCCCGAGCGAGGGATTGCTCGCTCGGGGGATTTAGGGGGCTTTAACAAAACCAGATGATCGCGCATTTATTCCTTAATTAACCAACCCCAGATTATGGATGGGGTGCGTTCAAAGTTAAACTTAATAAGTTAGAGGTTGTAGGTTTTATACTGAACCAAAAGGGGAACAACCTTGGCCTTTTTGCCTTTTGGCCACGCGGGGCGCGTTCGGCCACGCGTGCGTGTTAAACCTTCAACTGTGTCACCTACCCTACACCGAACACCAAGGGGGAACAATCGCGTCACTTTCAAGCCTAGATTAAAGGTCGCCTCTAAGAGCATATAGGGCGAAAATGACCACTGGACCAGCAATTACAACAGCTGCCAGCATACTCAGCTGAGCAATCAATACCCAATCGATGTTACCTATAAAATCTAAAAAAGCTAAATACATATGTTCTCCAGAATTGACCCAACAAAGGCGATGGTGACTAATCACAATCCATCGCTTAGATTTTACTGGGTAATGATCTGCTTTTTTTAAGTAAGTTTACAAAAATATACAAAACTCAATGGCAAGCCTGACTACACCGATCACGGGTCAAAACTCGCTAAGCTATATATACTATAAGCTTTTAGCTCTTTTTTGAAAGTCATGCCCACTTGGAGTTGTGTAAAGCAATGTGGCGCTTGCTGTCATCTTGACCCAGCTGAGCGTCCAGGATTAGAGGAATATCTTCTCCCAGAAGAGCTAGCGCTATATTTAAGTATGGTAGGTGAGGGGGGATGGTGTATAAATTTCGATCACACCACCCGTGAATGTCGTATTTATGCCCATCGACCTCGTTTCTGTCGGGTGGAACCTGAGGTATTTCAGGATATGTATGGGGTGGAGCCAGCAGATTTAAATGATTTTGCCATTGACTGCTGTTGGGAGCACATTGAAGCACTTTATGGAGATTGCTCTCTGGAAATGCTGCGCTTTGAGCGGGAAATATGGAGGGAATAGCGAAAATCTAAATTAACGAGTTACAAGGAACAAGTAACAACAAGTAACAAGTAACAATGCGTGTAAAAATTTGTGGCATTACGAAACCCGAGCAAGGAGATGCGATCGCAAAATTGGGAGCAACAGCATTAGGCTTTATTTGTGTACCAGGCTCTCCTCGTTACGTTACACCCCAGCAAATTCGAGGGATGGTCAACCACTTGTCCGTATCAGTTGACCGCATTGGTGTTTTTGCTAATACTTCTACGGAAGAAATTAGTAAAATAGTAAATGAGTCAGGGATAAATGCTGTTCAGCTGCATAGCAATGAATCTCCAGAATTTTGCCAAAAGCTGCGCCAAGCTTTACCAGATATTGAAATTATTAAAGCATTAAGGATAAGAACTCCAGAATGTTTAAATCAGGCAGATAGTTATGTAAGTTCTGTAGATACACTATTACTAGATGCTTACCATCGAAAAATGTTGGGCGGTACTGGTAAAACTTTGGACTGGCAAAGGCTACAAGAATTTGGTACCAGTATCCCTTGGTTACTAGCTGGTGGCTTGACACCAGATAATGTCTTAGATGCCCTAACGCTAGTGCAACCCAGTGGGATTGATTTATCCAGTGGTGTAGAGCGCACACCAGGTGATAAAGATTTAAAAAAAGTTACTCGTTTATTCGATAAATTAGGATCAAGAGTTTAAGATTTAAATTTAAATGTTTAATGTTAAGTGTTAAATATTAAAAGCTGAAGGGTTAATATTAAAGGGTAAAGGTCAATAGTTAACAGTCAATACTTAATACTCAACAAGGTTTGAGATGATTCCAATGGAATGGTAAAGTGGAATTGACTACCTTGATTTTTCCCGTTAGACTTAGCCCAAATTTTTCCACCCATACCTTTAATAATCAGGCGACAAATAGCTAAACCAAGACCTGTGCCACCAACGGTGCGTCGCAGTGAATCTTCCTCTTGATAAAAACTTTCAAATATTGCGTCTAGCTGACTCGGTTCAATGCCCCTACCTGTATCAGCTACAATTAATTCTAGCATGGGATTATGGCGGCGATTATTTGTTACAAATCCCATCGACTCAGGTTGAGTTTCATTGATTTGGGCTTGGATAGTGATTTTACCCCCTGGCTCAGTAAACTTACAGGCATTGTCTAGGAGTTTGGTTAAGACTTCTACCAACCCTTCACCATCTGCTTGGACTGTTGGTAACACAAAGGGTACTTCAACGTTGATTTCTGGTAGAGTCTCTGGTGACCAAATCGATCTCAGAGCAGAAAGAGCCAAGTCTAGGACTTCGATAATCTCGATAGATTCTGGGTAACGACAGGTCTGACCACTTTCTAACTTAGACAGAGTTAGGAAATCTTGAATCAGTTTACGCATGCGCTCGGCATCGCTTAACGCCGTATCAAGCATAATTTCCCGAAACTCCCTTGGCATTTCTGGTTCACTCTCTAAACTTTCTAGGCACACTCGAATAGTTGATAAGGGAGTTCGTAATTCATGACCAACGATAGCAATCAGATTATTGCGGGTTCGTTCTAGGGCTTCTAGTTGGTTATGGAGTTCAGTTAAGTCAGTATAAGCTTGGGCTTGATTCAAGGCTACCCCAGCTTGTGTTGCGATCGCTTCTACTAAATCAATATCGTCTTCGAGCCATCTATAGGGTTCCGAACCCCCATGATGGAGTTCCAGCATCCCCAGCAATGTTCCTTGATAGTGTATTGGTACCAGTAACCAAGATCGAATCTGCCAATGCTGAATAGTTGTCCTGAAAGCTCGATTATTGTGTAAGTTGGGAGACTCAGTCACATCAGCAATGGCAATAGCTCGTTCCTGAGCTAGAGCGACTTGAATTAGAGGATTATCTGCTAACGACCACATTTGTCCAGTTAGGGACGGTAAACCAGAAGCAACGGATTCATACTCAATTTTTGCTTGCTGGTCATTAGGACTACAGCGGTAAAGCAGGCAACGGCAAGACTTAAAGGTTTTTCCTAACTCTTTTACTGTCGCGGCTAAAACATCTTGGGGATTGAGGGAGCGACGGATGGTGGCGGTGATGGCATTAATCAGACGCTCCTTGCGTTCTTTGGTGCTCAGGACTCGATAAGCTTTCAGGAGCTTATATTGACTAGCTTGCAGATAAGTTACCAGCCGCTGAGCAAAAATACTAATATCAATCCCTGTACTCGTCAGCAACAATGTTTGCTCTGGGAGCTCTGTGGTCAAACCATAGTGCTGCCATACCTGCTCCACTTTTGGGGCTAGTTCTGGTCGATAACTAGCAATCCGTCCCAGTAATAGTCGAGCAGCATGAATGGTAACCCGGGGGTCAAAGGACCAAAATCCCTCAAACCTGCGCGCCTGCTCCATAGAAGTTGCTGGTGTCAGTTGTTCTCGACAAATTAGGCAAGCTGTATACTTCTGCGCCAAAATCACCAGGTGCCACTCTTGGGCAAGACCATCATTTGGGTCTAAGAAGATAGTTTCTAAGGAGTCTTCAAGCACAGCAAAGCCAGACTCGGATTCTGGTGCCGCCAGCACATAAACTTGGTTTGTACGTTGGGCAATTCGCTGATAGCGGTGGACTTCCTGACGATAAAACTTCTCATGTTGGAAATTGGCAATCACCAAGGGAGAGTCATCCACTGCTAGCACGAGGTCTTCCATGGCATGAGAAAGAGCTGTCAAGGAAGATTTGAAGTACATTTGGCAGCGCAGATGTGGTAGCTCTTGCAGTAAATCCCCCAGTAACGAATTCGGATTGTTCACCTAAAAATCCCTCCCTAATTAGTCCCACTCCACTCATGAGGGGGATAGTTTTACCTCAACAAACTCTTTTGATCAAACAAACCCTTTTGATTAAATCAACCCTTTTGATTAAGGGATTCTTTATTAGTTGTTAGCTGTTAACTTTTGAAATTTTGAATATTCACTAGTCAGTTGATCTGGTACCGTTGCCCCAGAAAGCTCAGCCTGACCCAAATCTACATCACACAGAGTCACGCGTCTCAAGTCTACCTGACTCAAAATTGCTCCACTCAAGTTTGCTTGAGAAAGGTCAGCATCACACAGATTTGCCCTAGTCAAGTCTGCCTGGTGGAGACAAGCACCAGTCAAGTTAGCCCCTCTTAAATCAGCGTAGCGTAGGTCTGCCCTGGTTAAATTAGCTCCTCGCAAATCGGTATCCTGAAGAACGGTTAATCTTAAATCGGCTCGGGTTAGAATAGCTTGGCGCAGGTTTACTCTAGTCAGATTCGCCCGAATCATAAATGCCTGACTCAAGTTAGCCTGTACCAGAGAGGTTTTTTTCAAATTAGTTCGCCACAGTTTCGCTCCTGTCAGATTTGCCTGATTAAGGTTGACTTCCTGTAAAACCGCGAGACTCAGGTTGGCATCAGCTAGGTTGACTCGTCTGAAAATTACTCCAGTCAGATTGACTTCACTCAGGTTGATTTGCTGGAGATCTACTCCACGAAAATCCTTCTCACCTGCTGAATAACGCTCTAGAAGCTCATTAGTATCCATTTGGGGTATCCATAGCTGGCAGCAGCGCCAACTTAACATTATGTTACTTAAAATGTAACATAATGTTAATTATACTTTTTGTATGTAAAGGATTATGTTATATTTAGAAATTTGATCTAGAGATAAGCTATTCTTATCGGTGCCTGCAATCGATTGGTGATATAATGTGAAGCTTACCTGTTAGGGTAAGTGTCGGCTTCAAGGCAACCCTAGCCATTCCTTGTGCTTTTAAGCTGGCGTAAAGTCTTTGCTGACTTGGTATGGGATGCCTAATCGTTCAGACCCCCTTAAATAGGGATAATACGGTATTTAATAGTATAGAACCGACATTGACAATTCTCTAGCACTAGAGTAAGATTAAGGTATAGGATTTGGAAAGCAGCAATGCCCAAAAAAAAGGGAGTAACAAAGAAAATATCGACTCAGATTGTCCCTGTAATAGGGATGACAGAGACGGTCAAGGCTGAGTTGCTGTCTACCATGAAAAAGCTGGGCATTGTTCGTTCTGAGTCTTACAACAAGTTGGGAAGCATTTGTTATTGGGGAATCGATTGGAAAAAAGCCTACCCGGAAGTTAAGGGTTTCAGGACTCCTGAATCCTTAGGGCTCCCCTCAAAGCTGGCGGAATGGACTGTTAGCGATGTAGCTAAAGCCATAACAGCCCAACAAGCAGCCTGTAAAGATGCGGTAATAAAAAATATCTATCAAAGATTTCCTGGAAAGGAAAATCAAAATAAGCGAAAAGAACTTTGCAAACAGCTTAAAACTTTAGCTTTTCTAGAAAATACCCTCCTCCATAGACTTGTCAGAAAAGAGTATCAACGCGGGCATTCTTGGGTTAGAAATCAAATAGTCTATCAACAGGGGGGATACAAGTGCAAAAGGCTTTCCCGCAACACTTATCAACTGGAATTAGCTGGGCTAAAAAGGGGCAAAAGAAATAAGATAGTTGTAAAATATAACCGCAAGATAAAGGGTCAAATCCGACTGATCTACAATCAACTTTTGCAAAGATTTGAAGTTCACTTTCTGGTAGATTATGGCACCATTGAAATCCCAGTTGAACGTCGGAGTATCGGAGTAGACAAGGGATACACGGAGGCTTTCTATGATTCAGATGGTCAGGCTCACGGCAAAGGGTTGGGAAAGGTAACCACAAAGAAGTCAGATCGTATTTGTGCCAAGAACCGTAATAGAGGAAAACTGTGGGCACTGCACAGAAAGCTAGAAAAAATAGATCCAGATAAGTCAGCAAGGATACTCGAAAACAACCTAACTAGAAAGACCGAAAACCGTCGTTATAGACAGAACCAAACAGAACTGGCGGCGATAATAGGAGCAGCTTCTAAATCTCTTTTTAATGAAGAAGCTTTAAAAGTTTTTGCAGAAGATTTAACACAACCGATCAGAAATAAGCGCCAGTCCAAGGCCGTGTCTCGCAAACTGAATAGTTGGATGAAAGGAGCGATGCGAGACTCTTTGCAGAAATGGGCTAATTGGACTGGTTCGGTTGTTACAGAAGTTCAGCCTAGTTACACGTCGCAAATTGACTCCAGGACTGGAACCCTTCTTGGGAAAAGAACTGGGGACAATTTTACCGGATTTGATGGGGTCGTGTTGCAGGCTGACTATAATGCTGCATTGAATATCCTTGCTCGTGGTACCGACAAGGAAATAACTCGGTATATGAACAAGACCGAGGTTCAGGCAGTATTGTTGCGTCGTACCGCGCGTTACTTGAGAGGTATGGGACTTAGCTTGCTTGATGGGGTTGAGCTTGGTTGGCTTGACCTTAAACATAGCAAGACTAAGGCTTTCAAGCAACTCCTGGCCGGGATGCCAGGAACGCCTAGATAGACAGCTGGGTGGGAAGTTTAACTCCAATTACTGCATGACCACCCCTCCCTCAGGCAACAATAAATTGCACCTTGACTGTTATGTATCGATTTGTTCGATTTATTACGGTTTAAGAGTATCCCACAATAGAGATCCAACTCAAGATCTAATAGCAGTTTTCACCATTGATAGCCCAATCGCTGATTTGGGGGTAAGCTCAGAATAACCTGTTGCTGTAACCAACGCTATGGTCTACTGATTTGAAAACTGCGTTCACCAGATCTAATGTTGCTCTGATGATTATCATCAATCTGTTGTGATTAGCCGTTCTGATAAGGAAAAATTGCCGTGGAAGCTGGGAATCAGCAAAGGATTTTAGGCTATTTCATTGAAGAAGCGAAAGAACACCTGGAAACCATTGAACAGGGACTGTTAAATCTGGGCTCAGTGGTCAATGAACCAGAGACGGTTAATGAATTGTTTCGCGCTGCTCATTCTGTTAAAGGCGGAGCGGCCATGTTGGGGTTTACAAGTATTCAAAAGACTGCCCATCGTTTAGAGGATTCTTTCAAAGTACTTCAAGAGAATAAGATTCAGGTTGATCAACAGCTGGAGACTCTGTTTTTAAAGAGTTATGATACTCTCAAAGCGTTGATTGATCTGTTAGAAGGACCGTTTGGGTTTGAACAAACTGAAGCAGAAAAAACTCTAAAAGCAGCTCAGCCAGGCTTTGAACAATTGCAGAGTTATCTCAAAACTTTGGTCAGTGGTGAGGGTGAATCACCAGCCGCAATCGCTTCTAGCTCTGCTGCTGAAAAAGCAATTCGTTCTGATCAAGTTTCGACTAGCAAAGCGTCTTCTTCAGCAAAAGGTAAATTTCCCCCAGACTTTGGACCGAAGGTGATTAGCCTGCTTAAAGAAATGCTAGAGCTGTTTAAACAATCTTCCACACCAACCAATCGCCAAAAACTTCAAAAGCTTTGTAAGCGTCTGGCTCAACTGGGGGCTGGGATTGGTAGTTGGCATAAATTAGTGGGAGTTTGCCATAAAGCGATCGCAAATCCTAAAAACTCCTATATCCAGTTAGCACCATTAGTGATCAAAGAACTCAAGGAAGCCAGTGACCAGTTGCAAGCAGCACAGGGTAATCTAGAGGAGTTGCGAAAGGCAGCGGCTGCGATCGCTCCTAGTTCAGCATTGCAAAAACTAGCAGCTGTAGGATCTACTGGGCCAAACCGAACCACTAAGGGTAAGGAAATTACGATTGTGGTAGAACCAAAAGCCGCCGCCAAGGTACTCATCCAAGCCTTTGATAAACCCCAGCTGTCAAAACTGATTAAGTTACTGATTCCAGCAACGCGTGCTTCTTCCTAGGCCAACAAGCTGGGTTTTTTCATTACCTTCCTAAGTACCGTGATGCCAGCTGCATGGCATCATAAATATCCACATCCCCATCCCCATCAGCATCTAGAAAGCCACTGAGTACAGAATTAGAACCAAGGGGATTCTGAGTATTGGTGCCAGTCTTGAGGAAATTCAAGACCACGGGGACTAGGGTGGGTAGCATAGCTTGGATGATACCAGCATTAATGCCTGTCTTGCTAGTAATTTCTCCAACAAGCTTCTGGATCTGAGGCGCACTAAAGAGCATATTGACCACTTGAGAACTAGCACCAATGCCACCAAATTGATTAACTAGTGATTGTACCTGCTCATCTCCTTCATTTCTGCGCTTTTCTTGGAGGGCTGAACGCACATACTTACCTACAATTGAGGTAGCAGATTGCACGGCTGAAGGATTGGTGTGATGGTTACCACTCAATTGCTGTACCGTGTCCAGAATATTCCCTAGCTGACTAGAACTAGCTTGTTGTGTAGGACTATTAATGGCACTGAGAATACTATTGAATAAGCTCATTGTTTTTTTACCGATTTAAACAGTCACATTTAAACAGTTTTTTCCAAAATCAATCATGACTGATTGATTATAGTTCCCTACTATAACTTATGGCTGAGTAGTTAACGTGAACTTCCCTTAACTATACCCTTCGAGTTAGTTGCGGATTCGAGTCTCTTTCGCTGTTATCTCCATCCACTCTTATTACAGGTCTTAGACAGCGTCTCGGCCTGAGGAGATGGGGGAATTCTTGTGGGATCTTCTAAGATTAATAATTAAAACCTATCCTATCTTCCATGCCCCTGCCACGTCTACTAACCCTAATTATTGGTCTCATTATTATTCTGGGGCTAATGCTTTGGTTGATTAATGGTATATACCAACTGTATATCCAAATTTCCTTTACTGCTCCGGTACTGGCTAATTTAGTGCTGCTGTTGGCGATTACCTTGCTAGGGCTACTAATATGGGCCTTAATCTACACCATGGGGTTATTTGGTAAATCCCGGAAACGGCCAGGTAAAGGTCGTCTGGAACCTAAAGCCCCGGAGGTGAAAACTGAAGCAGCAGAAGAAACCCTTAAAGCAGTAAGGCAACAGGTTAAACAGATTCAGGATGAAGTGTCACGACAAGCGATGCTGCGTCGCTCTGAAGAAATTGAAGCTATCCTCTCCCGTGGGGAACTGTTAGTGGTAGTGTTTGGTACTGGCTCAGCGGGGAAAACTTCTCTAGTCAATGCTTTGATTGGTCGGATGGTGGGTGAAGTCGGTGCCCCCATGGGAACGACCGAGGTTGGGGAAACCTACAAACTAAAGCTGAAGGGATTAGAACGCCCTATTCTGATTACTGATACACCAGGAATTTTAGAATCTGGTGTGGTTGGGACTCAGCGAGAGCAATGGGCACGACATCTAGCAACGGAAGCGGATTTGTTGTTGTTCGTGGTGGATAATGATTTACGACACTCAGAGTATGATCCATTCCAAAAATTGGCACAGATTGGAAAGCGATCGCTTCTGGTGTTCAATAAAATTGACTTATACACGGAACAAGACTCAGAAAGGATTCTAGCACGCTTGCGCCACCGAGTAAGGAGCTTTATTGCTGGTTCAGATGTAGTTGCGATCGCAGCCAATCCCCAGCCTGTTACCCTAGAAAATGGTCAACTTTGCCAACCTGAACCGGAAATTTTGCCCTTAATCCGTCGCTTAGCTGCTGTATTAAGAGCAGAGGGAGAAGAGTTGATTGCTGATAACATACTGCTACAATCCCAACGCTTAGGCCAAGAAACTCGACACATCCTCGACAAGCAGCGCAGGCGAGAAGCAGAGAAAGTGGTGGAAAGGTTCCAGTGGATTGGGGCGAGTGTAATTTCTCTGACTCCCTTACCCGTAGTGGATTTATTAGCAACTGCAGCAGTTAATGCCCAAATGGTGGTCGAAATTGGCAAAATCTACGGCTGTGAACTGAATATGGAAAGGGGTCGGGAATTAGCCCTATCCTTGGGAAAAACCTTAGCTAGTTTGGGTATTGTCAAGGGAGCAATTCAAATCCTTAGTACTACACTAAGACTGAATGTTGCTACCTATGTTGTCGGCAAAGCTATTCAGGGGGTAACTGCTGCTTATCTAATCCGAATTGCTGGGAAAAGCTTTATTGAATATTTCCGCAATGACCAAGACTGGGGAGATGGAGGGATGAGTGAAGTGGTGCAGAAGCAGTTTCAGTTAAACCAGCGGGATGAGTTTATTAAAGCCTTTGTCAGTGAAGCGATCGCAAAGGTAGTCCAACCTCTGACAGGAAAATCAGAAGCCCAATCAGCAATTGATGAACGGGACGAAATCAAGGACAAAGGCAGTAAATCCTAAACTCGAGCCATTATGCCTATCAAATCGACTCAAATTCCTGTTTAATGAAATAGAGTAGATTCAATGTTTTCTCCAGTCCCCCATGCCCCTCACATCAATGGGGGATTTCTTTTTGTATATGGTTTTGTATATTCTTTTCTCAAGGAGAACAATCTACTACCTATAGTGAAAGCATCAGGTAGCTAGTTTTAACCTGCCCCGATATGCAGCACGGAGTAATCTGTCGATGGAGTCTCTCTCTTCGGAGGTGAGTGAATCTTGCAATAGAGCTGACTTCAATCCATATCGATCAGCAATAGTTATTTTTCCAGAGCTGCTAACTTTAGCAAACAGTTCTGGTATAGCACCGGGAATAAGATGAGCTGGAGCCAACATTAGACTATATGGTAATGGCTATTGTTTATATTTGTAACCTTTTTCCGGAACTTGGGGATGTGGGGCGATACCCCCTGTGATATCACATTTGTTTGGGTACCCACTTGCTACTTCCACTAAGATTGGTCAATTTTTATAGGTAAACCTTACTACTGAGCTAACAGTGCTTTAGCCTTTTGCCAGAGAGCGTCCAACTGATCCAAGGTGTAATCAGACAGTGGGCGCTCAGCCAATGCTTCCACTTGCGCTAACCTTTCAATAAACCTTCCCTGGGTTCCCTGCAAAGCAGCTGAAGGGTCAAGGTCATACCAACGCGCAATATTAATCAGAGTAAACAGTACGTCTCCCAATTCGGCTTCCTGGTGGGCTTTATCATCCTGTTCAAGTGCTTCTTCAAACTCAGCCAATTCTTCGTGAAACTTATCCCAAACTCCCTCAACATTATCCCATTCAAACCCACCACTAGCCGCTTTTTTCGATATCTTCATCCCAGCCATTAGAGGGGGAAGGGTTTTACTATAGCGACTCAGTTTACGACTCAATAATTGCTTATCCGCAACGGTTTCTCCTTTCTCTGCTGCCTTAATGTCCTCCCAGTTTTGACGCACCTCCTCGACATTATCAACCTCGACATCACCGAAGACATGGGGATGACGGCGGATTAGTTTTTGAGTAATTCCCTGAGCTACCTCGGTCAAGGTAAACTGACCTTGTTCACTACTAATCTGAGCTTGCAGAACTACCTGCAATAACAAATCACCCAACTCCTCTGCGATCGCATTTTGATTCTCACTCCGAATCGCATCCACTACCTCATAAGCTTCTTCAATCACATAAGGAATTAGGGATTGAGGGGTCTGAGCCAAATCCCAAGGACAACCACCCTCAGGCGATCGCAATCTGGCTACTACATCAATCAACTCTTGCAAAGCGGCCAACATCGACACCTGATCAACTGGCTGAGCTTTTTCCGGGGAACTAGACATAAAACCGAAAAGCGAAACGCAACTTAATTAGTCTTAACCAAATCCACCACTAATGCCAAATTTTAAGGGGCTAGTGATATTGGAAAAATCGTTCGCGTAGCGTGACCTACGGTCAATCGCGTAGCGTGGCCTACGGCCAATGACATCTAACTGCTCTTGCCTTTGCGTGCTTTGGGTCTTTGTGGTTTAGGCTTACCCGCACCCCTGCCCTTAGTCCTCCCTTGCTTGCCAGACCATAACCCCGTGATCCCACTTTTTTTAAACTGCTTATAAGCCGAACTTCCCCAATCACTGACAAAATGCGCGATCGCACCTAACTCCAATCCCACCACACAGGCCATCAACCAGGTACGATATTCCCACACCCTACCGCCCAGCCCTTGAATTAGCTCCAGCCAACGATCTGGTTCATCCTGGAATAGCTGAAACACCAGCAATCCCACACCCCCAAACAAAACGATCCAATTCGCTAGATAAAGCAGTCGCAAAATCGTCCCAATCACTGGTCCATGAGAAAAAATAGAACGGTGAGGCACCATCCTCTGATAAGGAATCCAAATCCAGCGCAACCAGCCCCAACGCTTAAAGGGTCGAGAGTATAGATCCAAATCAGGGCTAAACATCAAGCCACCGAACAGAAAGCCTCCAGCTACAATCAAGGTCAAATCACTACTCCGGGTTACTACCAAGCTCAAAACCGTGACTACTGGCAAACTCCACAAGGTTATGCGATCATGTATATAGCCAGAGGACATATTTTTTATAGTTCTTGTCGTCTTTGGAAAACTATGTTATAGTAAACAAGTATTGCATACGGGCGGTTAGCTCAGCGGTAGAGCGCCTGCCTTACAAGCAGGACGTCACTGGTTCGAATCCAGTACTGCCCATGTCCGTAATGAATATTTTTTTTATTCTGTTATCGGGAATCCCTGTATTGATGAAGTCGCTCCCTATGAGCGACTTCATCAATACAATGGAAAGCCATTTTTATCAAAATGGCTTGCAGCGATCGCTAGTAAGCAAAAGGCGCGATTGTTTTCTAAAAATTTATCATAGCCATACTGGGAGAGCCATTTTCATTCAGCTGTTTGTAGTCTTGAAGTTGCTTTTCCAGCTCAACATGCAGGTGATCAATCTCCTCTTTTTCCAGGATTTGTAATAGGGCTAGATTCAAGGTTTGCTGAGCAGCAAAGTAGAGGTTGGGATCAATCACAAATACCCTAACTCTAATCACACGAGCATTCTCTTCAATGTGGGAAAAGAAAACTAAGAGTTTCTGCTTATGCAAGCCATCGATAGACGGAATTTTTTCTTCAATAGCCTGACAAATTCGGCTAGTTTGCTCAGCGGAAATCCCATCAACTTTCAGAGTTAAATTTATGCCCCACTCAAAGGTATTACCAGTCTTCTGGGACCAATTTTCGACAACGCCAGCAATCATTTTAGAGTTGGGAACTTTTTTGATAGAACCCCACTCAGTCAGACGAAGCTGTGTACTTCTCAGACCAATACTGACGATCTGAACAAAACCATATACGCCGTCCACTCCTACCCAATCACCCGGTTTATAGAGACCATCAGCGTAGATAATCACCGTACAAAACCAGTCATAGATAATGTCTTTCAATAACAAACCTAAGGCGACACCTGCGCCACCGACTAGACCGATCAATGCACCGGCAGATGCCCCCAACAAAATCTCACTGGCTTTAATCACAGCAATCAGGATTGCTGCTGTCTGAAAAAGCCTTGGGAAGTAGGGGACGAACAAATCGTCCAGTTCAGTTTCAGTGTGTGCCGCCAATCCCGCTAGCAGCTCCCCCAGTAGTGGAGCAGCACGGTAAAGAATATAGGTAACAATGAACAGAGCGCTCACAAAGAGAATCTCGGGGATTTTCTGATTCTGTTCAGGACTAAGATGGGTTGCCACAACACTATGTACTAGCCATAGTCCAGCTAGCCAAATTAGCCAGCCTAATGGTGCCCTCAGAATCTTAATAAACTCATCGTCTAGGGTGGTTTCTGTAGCGCTAGTTAGACGCTCGATTCTGTGAATGATTATTGAAGTGAACAAACCTCGACATATTTGGGTGAGCAGGAGGATGATCACCATAATAACTATCGTGGAAAGAGGGATGTTGCCGAGCTGGAATTCGGAATCAAATATTCTTTCTTTGATTAGGTTGATAAGGTTTTCCATAGTTTTGACTAAAATAGAACAGCAGAGAGCTCCATCTGCCTAGTTGCACTGGTTCTTAAACTTAGATATTGCACTAGGACAAAACTAGTTAATAATAGGTAAAGTTGGCTGGAATAGCAGGTGAGTTAAAGACTAGTTATTAGTTACTGTGTTTAGCTAATAACTAGTCGAGGTTTTATCAATGTAGATAATAATTTGTGTTCCATGAATCTTAACTAAGACGTTATTAGCTTTTATTTAAAGGTAAGACATCTCAGTATAATATAAAAAACTCAACACCAACTATAGTAATAATACTGTAGTAATAATACTGATCATAAATGTATTATCAATTAACCTAGTAATTGCTTAAGTAAGAGGACTTCGAAACTAGGATTAAAGGAATAAAGAATCGAGCTATAACAAAGGAAATAGGGAAGAGGAAATAGGTAGCAGGGAGTAGGCAATAGGGAGTAGGCAATAAAAATAATCACAATTTGGACACGGATTGCTAGACTGAAATAAGTAATTATCTACCTCTTAACTATTCAAAATATAACACCATAAAATAACTTATTTAAGCTTCATATTTTTAACCTAAAATTAAGTAATTAATAGTTAAGCTAACTCTTAGCATTTAGTACTTAATTATTGTCTCGACTATCAGTTTATATCTAACTCAGCTAAAATTTATCAAATTCAAGGCAAACTAACTAAAACTTTAACTAGATCAAAATTAGATTAAAAAAATATGATGATATAAAATTCGATAGTTTATCCCTTTATCTACAAGGGAACAGGGAACAGGGAACAGGAAACAGGGAACAGTAGGAAAGAGCTCGGAGGATTTTTTGGTGTTATTAAAAAGCGATGTAGCACAGTTTTGGTGCGCTGCATCGCTACTCCCTAGTAAACCTTCAGCCTTCAGCTTATTTTATTCAAAAGCACCGATTGCGCATAAGCTGATAGCTGACTGCTGACACTCCCTACTCCCTAAAACCTAGGAAAAGGTACTCAAGCCTTAACCCTTCTACGCATAAACTTTCTGATAATAAGCTTGATACTCTTGGGATAGCAATGGTTGCCACCAATCCCGGTTGCTGAGATACCACTCAATGGTTTTACGTAGTCCACCTGCTAAGGTTTCTGTTGGTTCCCAACCCAATTCAGTTTTAATTTTAGTCGCATCAATAGCATAGCGACGGTCATGGCCTGGGCGGTCTTTGACAAAGGTAATTAATTGTTCCGCTGGAGCGACGGGTAGATCAGGGGCTAATTCATTCATCAGCTCGCAAATCTGGTGAACTAGGTCAAGGTTTTTGACTTCGTTATTGCCACCAATGTTATAGGTTTCCCCTGGTTGACCTTTGTGAATCACCACATCTAAAGCACGGCAATGATCACCGACATAGAGCCAATCTCGAATATTTTGTCCATCCCCGTAGACTGGTAGAGATTTGCCTAACAGGATGTTGATGCACATCAGGGGAATTAATTTTTCTGGAAAATGATAGGGTCCGTAGTTATTGGAGCAATTAGTGATAATAGTGGGGACCCCATAAGTATGGTAATAAGCCCGGGCAAGATGGTCACTGCCAGCTTTGGAAGCAGAATATGGACTGTTGGGGGCATAGGGTGTGGTTTCACAGAAGGCTGGGTCATCAGCACTTAGACTGCCATACACTTCATCGGTGGAAACATGGAGGAATCGATAATCCGTTGGTTGTCCTTGATTTTGCCATTTTTGCCGGAAGGACTCTAGTAGGGTGAAGGAACCGACAACATTGGTGCGGATAAAGGCATCGGGTCCTAAAATGGAGCGGTCAACGTGGGATTCAGCAGCAAAATGGGCGACAGTGTCGATGCTTTCTTCCTGGAGCAGGCGGTCTACTAGAGTGCGATCGCATATGTCTCCCTGGACAAACCGCAAATTGGCTTTCTCTTCCAGACCGGCTAGATTCTGGCGGTTACCAGCATAGGTCAGAGCATCCAGTACCACTACGCGATCCCCTGGGTACTGTTCACACCAGTGATGAACAAAATTGGAGCCAATAAATCCTGCACCACCTGTTACTAGTAATTGGCGAGGTTGTCTAGTTGTCAGGGATTTTTGTTCAGAAGAATTCATGATTAGTTTGAGTATGTCAGTACTTCAGTTGCTTAGGAAAAAAGTAAGCTATCAGCTCTCAGCTCTCAGCTATCAGCCATCAGCTCTCAGCTCTCAAGCTCTCAGCTCTCAGCTCTCAGCTCTCAGCTCTCAGCTCTCAGCTCTCAGCATATGCTTATATAGGCTTTTCACCAGATATTCAACTCTAATTAATTTCGAACTATTAAATTCAAAATTTTGAGGTTTATTTTAAACTGTTCGCTTAGCGTGATCTTTTAGCTCAAGGCTGACGGCTGACCGCTGACCGCTAAATGCTTACCTTAAGTTAGTTCAACTTGTGAGTCATCACCAATCATGAATCGTAAGGCTTTTGGATGTTGGGGTGCAGCTTTTACTTGAGCTCTTTCTCCAATTAAACTATCAACAATTCGTTGATGAATTCCCGTTAATTTAGCCCCTTTTAGAATCACGCTATGCTCAATATCAGCGTCTACCAAAGTAGCTTGGTCAGCAATGCTAGTATATGGACCAATAAAGCAGTTTTCTAGATGGCAGTTTTCACCAATGGTAACTGGACCACGAATGGTACAATTAGTAATATAAGATCCCTTACCAATCTGTACCCGTCCGCTAATTCTACTTTCGGTGTCAATTTCACCATCAACAGCAGATTCTAGGCAAGTATCTAGAATAATCTGGTTAGCAGCTAACAAGTCATCTTTTTTCCCAGTATCGAGCCACCAACCTTTGATTTGAAAAGCTTCTACATTTTTTTGCTGATCAATCAAGTATTGAATCGCATCGGTAATTTCCAGTTCCCCTCTAGGAGAAGGCTCGATGTTAGCAATTGCTTGATGGATAACA
The DNA here is from genome assembly GCA_011524395.1 of Moorena sp. SS36440bin_2. Lineage (GTDB taxonomy): Bacteria > Cyanobacteriota > Cyanobacteriia > Cyanobacteriales > Coleofasciculaceae > Moorena. The sequence continues at coordinate 28,241 of WTKN01000267.1, read as the reverse complement.
GGAGAAAATAGGTAAACACCTACCAGTGCTAGATTAGAAGGAGGAACTTTGGGTTTTTCTACTAGCTGCAACACTCGCCCAAATTCATCGACTTTGGCAACACCAAAGGCAGTAGGATTTTCTACTGCTCTTAGCAGAGTCAGAGCATCCAGATTTTTGTTCTGGAAATTCTCTACAAATAAGTTAAGCTCACTTTGAACCAAGTTGTCTCCCAAGTACATCACAAAGGGAGAATCTCCGAGAAAGGGTTGGGCGACTTTAACGGCGTGGGCAAGTCCTAAGGGTTGGTCTTGGAGGATATAGGTAATGTTGGCTCCGAAGCGATCGCCATTTCCTGTTTTAGTCTTAACTTCTTCCCCAGTTTCAGGACTGATAATAATACCGATATCAGTAATACCAGCAGCGATAATGGCTTCCAGCCCATACCACAAAATTGGTTTATTAGCAACAGGTACTAACTGTTTGGCACCAGTATAAGTTAGAGGACGTAAACGAGTGCCTTTTCCCCCAGAAAGAATTAGTGCTTTCATAAGCTATATGAAGTCAATACTATAAAGTCTGAAATTATGAAATAGGAATTATTAAAGTTGAACGCGTAGCGTGGCCTTTTGCCCAAGGTTGGCAGGTTGGTAGGTTGGCAGGTTGAAGGTTTAAGGTTGAAGGTTTAGGATTGAAGGTTGGCAGGTTGGTAGGTTGAATGCGCACGCGTGGCCAAAGGCCAAGGGTGAACTTGAACTATAGCGCTTCTGATAGTAATCAGGTACACAGGATGTTTTTCCTGTTCCCGATTCCCGATTCCCGATTCCCGATTCCCGATTCCCTACTCCCTATGCTTATAGCAATTACTCAAGCTTTTGATAAAGTTCTGCTAGCATTTGCCTCAAAGATTGACGCCAATGGGGCGGATAGGTTCCCAAGGTTTGGGATATTTTCTGGTTTGAGAGAACTGAGTAAGCTGGACGCTGAGCTGGGGTGGGGTATTCTGGAGTAGTAATTGGGACAACTCGCTGCAATTTTAAGGGGAAGCCCAGGAGTTTTGCTTCTTCAAAGATGGCAACGGCAAAGTCATACCAACTAGTTACACCACTGTTGGTGAAGTGATAGATTCCCCCTACCACTGGATTAGAATCCATTGCTTGCAAAAGTTGAGTAATGGTTACTGCTATATCCTTCGCCCAGGTAGGAGTACCCACTTGATCCGCTACTACCCGAAGCTCTTCTCGCTCAGCCCCCAGTCGTAACATGGTTTTGACAAAGTTGCCATGACCACGACTACCGTAAACCCAAGCAGTCCTCAGGATGAGATTGCGATCGCATTTTTGCTTTACCCCTTCTTCCCCTTCCAGTTTTGACTTACCATAGGAACCGATGGGGTTAGGAGTGTCTTGCTCCGTATAAGGAGTATTTTTTTTGCCATCGAACACATAGTCAGTGGAAATATGGAGCAGGATCGCCCCTAAATTCTGAGCTTCCTCTGCCATGGTGGTTGGAGCAACAGCATTAATTGATTTAGCCAATGCCAGTTCTGTCTCTGCTTTATCCACAGCCGTGTAAGCCGCTGCATTGACAATCACGTCAGGCTTAATCTGATCAATTACCTGACGAATACTCTCTGGCTGAGCTAAGTCCATATCCGAGCGCCCCACACCGATTACTTGGCCTAGGGGACTCAGAGTATGTTGCAATTCTTGACCCACTTGTCCAGTGATGCCAGTGAGTAAGATTTTTTTCATGAAAAAACCTCGGCTGTTTTGAAAGACTTACCTGCTTGATCTTTAGCCGACAGACTGGGAGAGTCGGTCACAGGCCAATGAATGGCTAGGTCAGGGTCATTCCACAAAATACTCCGCTCATGATCAGGAGCGTAAAAGTCAGTAGTCTTATATAAAACTTCAGCAAATTCAGATACAACCAGGAATCCGTGAGCGAATCCAGCCGGAATCCAGATTTGTTGTTTATTTTCTGCACTCAGCAAACAACTAACCCACTGTCCAAAGGTCGGGGAGCTTTTTCTAATATCCACTGCCACATCAAATACAGTACCCAGTAAAACCCGCACCAATTTACCTTGGGGCTGCTCAATCTGGTAGTGTAATCCTCGAAGCACTCCTTGGGCTGAACGGGAATAGTTATCCTGGACAAACTCAGCAGTGATCCCAGCTTTATCTGCTAGAACTCTTTGATTGTAGCTTTCAAAGAAAAAACCACGGTCATCACCAAAGACACGGGGTTCAAGAATTAAGACTTCGGGTATTTTAGTTTCAATAACGTTCATAGAGTTCTCTGGTTGATTAGCTAAGCCTCTTAAAGTGACCAACTCCTCATCAAGTTTGTGTTATCTACACTGAAAGAATTTCAATATTTTGTAAATTTTTTGTGAAATCTATCATTTTGACACTTTACACCCTAGTCGTCTGTTAATTTGAAACAAGATTTATAGGGGAGTAATTATACTAGTCTGCACTCAAGTAGACTAAACCTAGTTGTGTAGAAAGTGAGGGATGGCAAGAGGGAGAAGATGGATCTAGGCTTAGTCTGACAAACTTTTGTATTCTACCGAGTTTCTAATTGTTATCAGGATTTCGGAATCGAAAAAATCAAATTAGCTAAAAGTCCTTGACCTTGGCCAAAAGGCCACGCGTGCGCGTTCGGTCACGCTACGCGAACAGATTACCGATTAGCCATTACTTGAATAACAAAATTACGAAATAACACTACTACCTCTGGGATGATTTGATGGCCCATGTCAAATTCTTGATACTTGACCTGTATCCCTAAACCAGTTAGAGTTTCCCTAGCATGGTGAGCAGCAATTAACGGTACAACCTCGTCTTGTCTGCCATGAACTATCAAAATCGGTGGTAATGATGATCCTGTAGTAGCTTGGGGTTCGCTGTGTAAATAGCCACTCATGGATACCAAGCCTGCTATCGGCAAGGTTAACCCTACATCTAAAGTCATGGCTCCGCCTTGGGAAAATCCACTCAGAATGGTGCGGGATAGGGGCACGCCAGTGCTCACTTCGAGGGATTTGAGCCAATCAATAAGCTTTTGTCTGCTTTCGGTTAAGCCTTGATCATCCTGGCCTGTCAAATCATACCACATTTTCCCCCCAGGTACAGCAGGATGGTCAAAGGGAGCTTCAGCAAATAGAAACTGATAGTCTGGTAAGTTTAGCGCCTCTGCCAAAGATACCAAATCTTGGGAGTTGGCTCCAAAGCCGTGTAAGCAGACAATTAATCCAGTTGGTGGTTGATTGTTGGTAGGGGAAACGTTAATATACTTCAGTGACAAAGAGTTATCTCCAGAATCAGAGTAGGTTATCTCTTGAGAATTGTACGCTGTCTGACAAGCATTGGATAACAGAGTTATTCCCAGAGCTCCTAAACTTTGGGATATAAATTTTCGTCGCCTCAATCGATTGAGTTTCACCGTGCTTCCCCATTACCGATTACTCTCAATCGTTCCACCATTGCCCAACCCCTTTCCTGCTGCTGTTGCTAGAGAAAACTGCACAGGTTAAATAGCCTGACATCTATATACTACTAGAGTGCTGTCTCAATCAGTTATGGATGCATCTAGATACTCGACAATTCGGGTATTTGACCCAGGCAATAACGAAGAAGGCTACAAAGTCTGCTATCAACCGGAAGCACAGGAGTTTTTTGAACGAACACTCCTGGGATTAGATCGAAATGAAAAATTATCAGCTCAGTGGGAACGAGATATCCAGGATTTACTGCTATCCTGGTTTCGCGCTGATCTATCTACTGTTGATCCTAAATCCCAGGCGTTAGCTGGACTGTGTCTTCGGTGCTATGTTTCTTGCTCGATCCTAAAGGCTTGTAAAACACTAGGGAGTCAGTTTTGCCTTGACTATCGGTTAACTTTTCGTGAGCTGCTATCCTATGTACTCAATGATGATGGCAAAACTCTGATTATTCTCGATAGTGATGGCAAAACTCAACTGGTTCTGAATCAGCAAGGTGAGATTGAACCTGGGCTTGGTCAGTTTTTTACGATTGATGTCTTGGCAAGCTATCGTCTGAACTCATCAGCTCGCCTCAGTTTGGACAATTGGGCATATCTTAAAACCAAACAACATCCTGACATCAAAGGTTGCTTCGCTGAACAGGGATTGCCATTGTCCAGTAACTGGTCACTGTTGGGACGAGTTAAACTCAGACACCTTGAACAGCTCTATCCACGCGATCGCAAACTAGTAGAAACCTTCCATACTGTCTATTCTCAAGACAGACAACAGCAGCGGCGCAATAGAGTTAACCATAGATTTAACCATAGAGTCAACCAATGCCTTGAGCCTAGGGATGACCAACTCCAAGACATGCTCCACCTGTTGCCAGAACGTGGTGTTATCATCAATTCCACCCAAGAGCTTCACAAAGAACTAACCAGGATAGCCAAGGGTCTGCAAGAAAAGGAGATTTGGAGCCGCAGAGGAAGTCCGATCTGGGAACCTCTAGAAGCACAGGATCCAGAAACTGGGGAGTATTTCCCGAAAGAATTACCTGATCTAAACTCTATTAATACCATAGATCATTTAGGACAATCTGAATTGCAGGATTTTCTTGACCAGGGACTGATTGAGCTTTTAGATCACGCTATAGGGCAAGCGTTGGTTGAGCACATTGCCTCTTTAGAGCAAAGCCGCCGTTACGCTTGTTTTGCTTCAAAGGTTATCCCAGGTTTCCGATTCTTTTACTGTGAGGGGAAGTCTCTTAAAGAGATAGCAACCCTTTTGAATATGACCAATCATTCCCAAGCCAGCCGAGTCTTGGCACCAGGGAAACTGCTCAATCGCGTTCAGTATCTGAGTGTAGAAAATTTTTTCCAGCTTATGTCAACAACTACTAAGGGATTAGCTCTGGAAGAAAAGGCAACAAAGCTGGATTATTTGAGTAACGTGATGCAGGAAGTCGAGGCTTTCCTGAACACACAATTTTTTCAAGAAGCGGTAGCCGAACTGACTACGTCTAAAAGCCGTTCAATGACTAGTTTATATGCTCAGCGACTGTGCATATATCTAGATAAACACAATAAAAAATAAGGATAAAACAATGACTAATGCTAGTATCGACTCAATGGATATAACCCTTCCAATCCTAGAATCATTTTGGCTAGAAACTGAAGACTTTGAGCAAGCAAAAAAGATTAGTAAACAAGTTAACAAGGGAGTAACCCAGGAGCAAAGTTATCTAAATTGTTTAGCATTATTTGGTTTTGAAAGATGGTTAGGAAAACGAGTTAATCAGCTACAAATTATTACGGAAAACTGTTCGGTGTATCAACCAGACTATGCTAATCTGATTGATACGGTCTGTAATTTGAGAGTTGGGGAGTTTAATCTGTGTATAATTGTCACAGATAACTCCAATGAGCAATCAGTTACTGTACCAATAGCTGCGGTTGAATTACCAGAACTTGCGGCTCATTTCTATATCCTAATTGAGGTTAAAGAAACCCAAGAACAGGGTATTATTCGAGGTGTTTTACGTCACGACGAGTTGGTTAACTATCGCGAATCAACTAACTTACCACAAGGTAAGCGTAACTATAATTTACCTCTGTCTTTATTTGATCAGCAACCAAATCATTTACTGCACTACTTGCGTTGGTTAGATTCCCAAGAGATCACAATTCCAGTTGCTGATACTAAGCGTTCTGTTCAGGAAATCCTACCATTCTTTGCTGAAACAGCCATTAATACAGCAGAGTGGCTGCGAGGAGAAATGGATGAGTTAGCAAGCTGTTTATCTTGGCAACTGCTTCCTGACTATACCTTTTCTAAGCCATCGATGCGTCGGATTAGTCCAGTATCCGATGAACCAGACAGATATCGAGCGATCGCTAAAGAGTTGAGACGACAAAAAGGATTAATTGTTCCGTCTCATGCTCGTGGCTCTTACCAAACTGTTAATTTAAATGGAATTTTGTTCAAACTATGTGCTGTTACCTGGTTCATTTACCAGAAAGCACCAGAAGATACTCGAGAATGGGCATTGTTATTGCTAATCGAAGACTGTCTTGGTAATACACTTCCCCCTGGTATGAAGTTACGAATCAGCGAATTCACTGGTGTTGTGTCTGAAGCGATATTGGTAAATGAACGTTATCTCCATGTTGCAGTAGCAGGTAGGTGGAACCAAAAATTTGTAGCTACCATTTCTCTAAGTAATGGAGCCTCATTAACCCTACTTCCCTTCGCTTTTGAGCCTGATAAATGTTTATGATATTTTAATATGGATTCGGGAGTATGGGGAATAAAAAAGTAACAAATTACCATTTTTTAATTGGAGCAAAACGATGTGTAAAGCCCCCGAATACATTTGTGGTAATTTTTTAAAGTTTTAATTGATAATTTGTAATTGGAGCGAAGCGATTGACAACTAATTATCAAAGTAGTTTTAGACTAAATATTTGGCAAGCTGATTCATCCTGTCTGTTTTATTTACGGGGTAATCACGGACAGGAAGTATCCGCTAAGTTGGACTATCCAGCTAAAGTAATAGACTGTTATGAGGAGTGGCGATACCTTTACCTTCAGTTTTATCCGAAATTGCGAGCCAGAGAATTATCCAGTGGTGCCATCACACCAGTAGTCGATGACTTGGGACATGAATTAGAAGAAGCAAAAGAGGTATTTCTGGATGTCTTTCAACGGTGGTTAGGTCAATTACAGGCCATTCGAGAAACAGTTCAACATCAAATTTTCACTGTTGCTAGAAAGGAATCACAGTCAAAGAAGACAGCAGAAGCCTATGGAGAAGTAGCTATTTTTATAGCCTGCGATTCTATGGAATTGGCACGGCTTCCTTGGGAAGCATGGCAGTTGGTTCCAGAGGATATCCCCAGTGGGAGAATTCGGATTACCAGGATTCCGATGACTACTCAGGCAGAAACAATAGCGCGAGATAATAAATTGCGCCATGGTAAACCTCGAATTTTAGCGATTTTGGGGGATAATACAGATCTGAATTTGGAGAAAGATAAGCAGGCTATTAAGTTGCTCAAAGGAGTTGCTCAAGTAGAGTTCTTTGACTGGCAACACCAAGGGGATGGGGTAAATCTTAAAGCAGCACTGGCGGCAGAAATAACTGATGAAAGGGGGTGGGATGCTCTATTTTTTATGGGTCATAGTGATGAAACAAAAGTTACTGATGGAAAATTAGCGATCGCGCCAGAGCAGTTGGTATCTATCAGTGAAATAAAGGAATACCTAACTACTGCTAAAAATCAGGGACTTCAGTTGTGCGTCTTTAACTCCTGTAGTGGTCTAAAAATAGCCAATCGGTTGGCTGATTTAGGATTGCAAGTGGTGATCATGCGCGAGGAAGTTCATGATAATGTTGCTCATGTATTTCTCAAAGAATTTTGCAGTCGCTTAGCTCAGTATCAGGATGTCCAGGAAGCAATGCTGGCAGCTTGTCGGAATTTACAGGTAGGTGAAAAGTTTGTTTATCCATCAGCTTACCTAATTCCTTCGTTTTTTAGTCCCTATGGTGCTAAGCCATTTCGGATTGAGCCTTGGGGTTACCAGAAACTACTTCAGCAGTGGCTACCTAAACCAAAAGAAGCGATCGCATTAGCTAGTGTGCTTTTAGTTAGCGCTATGGTTCCTGTCCAAGACATGTTGCTAGATGGGCGAACGTTTCTTCAAGCTGTCTATCGTGATAGCACAAACCAGTTTCCTCGGGAGGGGTTATCCTCTGCGAAGCCACGCTCTGTACTGTTAATTGCTATTGATCAAGACTCAATCAATCAGGCGCAACTGGAGATAAAAGGCTTTAAAACCCAGCCGATGGAACGGGAATACCTTGGCAAATTAGTCAGACAACTCTCGAACTCAGGCGCTAAGGTAATTGGAATTGATTATCTCCTCTATACCCAAGAACCAAGAGAGGAAAAACTGGCTAGTGCGATTCAATCCGCTGTCACTCAACAGGATACCTGGTTTGTCTTTGGAGTCAATCAGGAGAAAAATCGCAAGGTGTTTCCGAAAATTGCTAGCCCTAAATGGAGTCTACAAGGGGATATTACCTTTTTCCGTTGGGATATGGAACTCCCGCAGGATGCCACCTGCAAAAAGTCATGTCCTTTTGCCTATCTACTGGCTCTATCACACCAGTTGCACCAACAGCCAAAGCACGGCATAGGATTAAATCCTAATGTTGAAAGTACCACCAACTTTCAGCAACAAGTTAGTCAGTATCTTCAGCAAGTCAGTAGCCAGGATAATGCGATTGGCCGTAGGCCACGCTACGCGATCGCATCTGTTAAACCCAAGAATCTACCCTTAGGGATGCGCTATATTATTGACTTTTCTATTCCTCCAGAACAGGCTTATGAGCACAAGCCTGCTTGGGAATTCCTCAAAAGTGACTTTCCTAACATTGAGCAGCAAGTCGTTATCATTGCCTCTGGGGGATATGATGAAGCTGAGGATAATTTTTCCCTACCTCTAGCTATTGAATATTGGTGTGATCCACTGAATCGAACTAGAAAGCCAGCAGATACTTGTCCCAAGGTATTTACCGGAGGTGAAGCCCATGCTTACATGGTTCATCATTTTTTATCGAAGCATACAATAAAATTAATTCCCGACAGCTGGATGATTCTATTAGCAGCATTGTTAGGAAAAGGAACAATGCTGCTACTGCTCCAGCAAAAGCCTCAAAAACGACAGCAATCAATATTGATATTAGTTGGTGCTACAGCTGTCTATGGAATAATCGGACTACAGGCTTATATCTCAGCTTCTATTTTAATTCCTATAGCTTTACCATCAATTATACTCTGGTTTTATATTATTTAGTTAATTATTAATTTGTAATTATTAATTACCGGCAAGCCTTTGGCCTTTAAATCCTATGTATCGATTAATTAGAGTCTTTTATCTACTGCTAATTACTGGAACGATGAGTATTAATTTTCCGACCTCATTAGTATCAGTTGGATCTTCGTTTACAAGTCAAGGGAATCAAGTAGCGAAAGCAGTGAGTCAAACCAAACAGGAAACACAATCTGTATGGGCTAAGATCCGAGATATTTTTCGTAGGAAGAAGGATGAAGCAGGTACCCATGGAGAGTTTTGTTCAATTTCCCCTAATATTGCTGCCTATCGCACCTGGAGTGACCAACCTCGATTTGCTTGGGAAGGAAGTGTTAACATCATTCAAGTTCGTTCCTCTCGCTATGGACAAGCCTTATGGTCTTATCAGGTAAACCATAATCAGACTAGTGTTATTTACAATGCTGATGGTAAAGGTCAGCCACTTCAACGAGGTAAAGAATATTATTACTGGGTAGAGTACAACACAACTGATAATAATGGACAACTAATTACAGATACCGAAACTATTCCCTTTCAAGTTATGGGTGGTAAAGCGTATCGGATTATCAAAGCTGAATTGCCAGGTGAGCAGTTTCGATATAAGCATGCGAGTTACTTTGCTGATCGCGATCTTTTCCTAGATGTGGTACGAGTGATTTCGGTGTTTGAGGACTTAGATCGTTGGCAAAGTAATACTGAGGAATTATATCAAGAGTTTTGTGAGTAGTCAAAGGCGAATTGAACGTAAAAATTACTGAAAAATAAATAAATTAGTCTAACTCCTAATTCGAAGCTCCTAAATCTGAGGATAGTTTTTTATGTTAAAATCAGGTATTATCAGTATTCACAATTCATCTTTTTTATTTTTCATATTCTAACGAGACTAGTCTTAACTACAGAAATTATGCAGTAAATATACCTCTAGTGTTGTACTACCTATAGTTTTTTTTGACTAGTATTGCTTAAGTTATAAACTAACTTCATATTTCCTTAAAGCTCTCTTAACAAAATCATTAATTATATTGATAATAACTTGATGCAGGTTGTCCGTAACACCTGATAAGATCATTATATTCAACATCAATTGATTGTTTTTACAGAAACCTATAACGGCATAGGAAGCTATAGTTATCAAGATTCATTGAGGGGTGTGAGGGAGCTCCTGAATTATATTAGCGCTGTTATTTATAACCTCTCGTTGCTAGGGAATTGATCAACTACCAATCTAATCAGCCATTAAAGTAAATTTTTGTTTGAACAGTCATAAGTAAGCCAATGTAGTCGAGATAATCTAAAAATGAACAATAAACTGGCCAAAATTGTTAATACTGCACTCACCAGTATTGCTCTCTGTATTGCGATCACATGTTACGTTTATAAACCAGAAGCTGCTCCTATGTTTCTAAATCTTTCCTGGGAAAAAATAAATGGATTGAGACTTGAGTTTCTATTCAGGTTCGACCAGCAGTTTGTACTAGGATTTTAAGATAAGCTGTTGTGCATTTAAATTGCACAACAGCAATGCACTTGGGTTTCGGTCATTTTAAGCATCAATTTTCAAAACCTCAACCATCGCGTGATAAGGAGCTTTAGGATGATAAGATTTATCGAAAGGTAGAGGGGAATCTGGTTTACCAAAGAAATCCGGAATCCAAGAATGATGATCTGCAAATTCCCAAGTTAGGAACGCTGTACAATTGGGAGCCTCTAGACAAACTTGCAGGATATCTTGATATACCTGTGTCTGAGCAGCCACTCGTTCTTCTGGTGTGCCACTACCATCATGGATTTTTACGTCCATCTCGGTAACCTGAACCTGCAATCCCAACTCACCCAGACGCTTCATGTTTGCTGCTATGTCTTCTGGCTTGGGAGGATTTTGAATACTAACGTGCATCTGAAAGCCAATGCCATGAATTGGGACATCCGTTTGGCGCAATTCTTTGACCATGGCATAAATCGCATCTGACTTTTCCCCTAGTCCTTCTCCACCGTAGTCATTATAAAACAAGGGAACTGTGGGGTCAGCTTCATGAGCCCAGCGAAATGCCAACTCAACGTATTCTGGTCCAATGCCGCGCAACCAAATTGTATCTCGTTTCCTTTTTCCTGCTGAGTCTTGGTCTGCTAGCGCTTCGTTGACCACATCCCAAGCTGCTAATTGTCCCCGATAGTGACCAACAACAGTATGAATATGTTGTCGCAGGATATGGATTAACTCTTGTGTTGTCCATTGTTCATGGGTTAGCCACCAAGGCACACTATGATGCCAAACTAGATTATGACCGCGCACCTGCATCTGATTGGCTTTGGCAATGGCTACAAAGTTATCAGCAGCTTCAAAATTATAGTGATGGCGTTGGGGCTGTAGCGCCTCAAACTTCATGATATAAGTTGGTGTGACAATGTTATATTCACGCATCAACACCTCCCGATAACTAGGATCGTTTCGCAACGGTTCCATGGACACTCCCGTTCCAATCGCCAATTTGCGCTTTTGTGCCAAGGAACGTAAATTACTGTTATTTGTATTCATGCTTCATATTCCAGTGATTAATCTTCGATATCGCATCCCTGGTGACTGAGACACTAATCCCATGAGTTCCAACTGTAACAAGGCACTGGATACTGAGCCTGCTTCTAAAGCTGCTTGCTGCACAATAATATCGAATGAGGTTGGTTCAAATGCGATCGCATCCAACACTTTTGCCAATTCTGGCTCTAAGGTCGGTACGGGTAAAGCGGGTAAAGGTTTTTCTATAGCGGAGTGGGGGTCAAGTTCTGGAATAGCTCCGAGCATTTCCAACAAGTGACCTTCACTTAAAATTACATGGGCACCCCGATTTAACAGTCCCAAACAACCGATAGAATTAGGATTATCTAAGGAACCTGGTAGTGCATAGACATCCCGACAAAACTCATTGGCGAGCCTAGCAGTAATTAGCGCTCCGGACTTGTTAGGCGCTTCCATCACTAAAACTGCACGGCTTAAACCAGCAATAATTCGATTCCGTTGGGGAAAGTTGGAACGTGCGGGTTTAGTACTGGCTGGATACTCGCTGATTACCAATCCCTGCTCTTGAATTTGTTTATAAAGATAACTATTGCTCAAGGGATATACCACATCAAGACCAGTTCCCAAAACTGCTATGGTCCTACCACCCGCTTCCAGACAGCCCTGATGGGCTTGTGTATCAATTCCCACTGCCATACCGGACACCACTGTAAAACCATGCTTAGCAAGGGTAGCACTGATTTTACGAGTCCAACGTTTACCGTATTCGCTGGGATTGCGAGTACCCACGATACCGACTATCGGCTTACTACCGTAATTTTCTTGTAGATCAACTACTCCGCTATAGTATAGCCTTGGGGGAGGACTAGGAATTTCTAGTAACAAGCGGGGATACTCCCCATCCGCTGGTGTCCAGAAACAAGGATTTTTGACCAAGTGTTGCTCGAGTAGCTGTTCCGGTAAGTATTGCCCACGCATTTTCACTACTCTTTCGATCAGCCGCACTCCCAACCCCTCAACTGCTCCTAACTCTGAAGCTGAAGCTTTCCAAGCCTCCCCCAGAGTCCCAAAGTGTTGCTGTAGACGTTGGAGCAATACTGATCCGATACCGGGAACCTCAGACCATGCCAGCCAGTACGCACGTTCTTCTTCCTTGGTCAATCGCTTCGCTCCAATTATAAATTATCAATTTATATTTCAAAAATACCCCATAATTTTAATTATAAATTTTCAAAAAAAATATAATTTTCTTAATTCTTAATTCTTAATTCTTAATTCTTAATTCTTAATTCTTAAACTGGATGCTGTCCATAAAACGGCAGTACTTCTGACCAGTTGGGGCGCTTTCCGTGTTGCCAA
>WTKN01000267.1:0-15416 GCA_011524395.1 Moorena sp. SS36440bin_2 | reverse complement strand
CTGTCCATAAAACGGCAGTACTTCTGACCAGTTGGGGCGCTTTCCGTGTTGCCAATCGAGATAAGCAAGTTCCAAAACACCCCTAGCATAACTCCCCAAATTTTCCGGAGCCTCTAGCAATAGTAATGGTGTTTCTAAAGTATCCAACACTTGTTTCCATTGATCTGAAGTCATGACAGCATCTGGTAATATCTTGCTCAGCCCCAGACCAGCTATGGATGGCTGATAAATGGCGGTATACAGCTGACCCCGTTGGGCAGGCATTTGAATAGCAATCTGTTCGGGTAGCGTGCGCGTAGCGCATTTGCTTCCTCCTGATCCCGAGTTGTCTTGATACATATCTCCTTGTTCTCCGTCTTTGCCCTCTTTCCCTAACCATGCGATCGCTGCCAGTGTAGAAATGCCAAATAGGGGAATATCTAACTGTTGTGCTAGGGTACGAGCAGTAACTATACCGATACGGGTACTCGTAAAGCTACCCGGTCCGATAGCTACCGCAATGAATTCTAAGTTTTCCCAACTTTGAAAATTCAAAAATTCAGTCAAGTGCTGATGCAATTGACCAGACAACTCTCGCCCTAAGTCCCAAGTTTGGTAGCGGGTATCCCTGGCAAAGTTAGTGATCACCAGCCCCAGTTCAGGACTAGTGGTGTGAAGGGCAAGAGCATATTTGTTTGGTGCGAGAATCGGCATTTTGCTATGATTTTCGTTTGGAGAAGTCTTGATCAAGTACCCTCAAAGCCAAAAGGTTGTCACTATCCATGGATCCTACCCTGACTCAAATTGGGACTCAGATGTCCAAACTGACTGGTGTCCGAGCGATTATGAAAGATATTATCGAAACGCTACGAGCTGGTCAGGGAAAAGATTGGATTAATCTCAGTGCAGGGAATCCAGTGATTTTGCCGGAAGTCGAGCAACTTTGGCGGGATTGCACGGCAGAAGTGTTAGCTAGCTCAGAATATGGTGAGGTGATTTGCCGCTACGGGTCATCTCAAGGATATCAGCCTCTGATCGATGCGATCGCAAAGGATTTCAATCAACGCTACGGTCTTTCCCTAAGCGATCGCCATATCCTGATTACTCCCGGTTCTCAATCCATTTACTTCTACGCCGCTAACGCTTTTGGTGGCTACACCAGCAGCGGCCAGCTCAAACAAGTGGTCTTGCCCCTTTCTCCAGAATACACTGGCTATGGAGGAGTAAGCTTGACTCCAGAAGCAGTATATGCATACAAACCTACTCTGGAAATTAATCACGAGCAACACCGTTTTAAGTATCGCCCTGATTTCAGCCAATTGAAGATTAGCGAAGAGACTGGCTGTGTAATTGTTTCCCGTCCCTGTAATCCCACTGGCAATGTCCTCACCGATGAAGAGGTAATCAAAATTGCCAAAATGGCTGCACCGTTCAATGTGCCAGTGTTGATTGACGCAGCTTATGCTCCACCGTTTCCAGCACTGAACTTTACCGAAATGACACCAGTCTTTCGAGACAATATCATCCACTGTCTAAGTTTATCAAAAGCTGGACTACCTGGGGAACGGGTTGGTGTAGCAATTGGAAATCCCGAGCTAATTAGCATTTTGCAATCCTTCCAGACCAATCTTTGTATTCATTCGGCTCGCTATGGACAAGCTATTGCCGCAAAAGCGATCGCATCTGGAGCACTCCCTGAGATTGCCACTAATGTCATTCGTCCCCACTACCAGCAAAAGTTTGTGACCCTTGAACTTACATTAGACAAATGCATGCCCAAAGACTTGCCTTGGTTCTTGCATCGGGGTGAAGGAGCTATCTTTGCTTGGTTGTGGTTACAGGATTTGCCAATTACCGACTGGGAACTGTATCAAAAGTTGAAGCAGGTCGGTGTGATTGTGGTGCCTGGGAGTACATTTTTCCCCGGCTTACGAGAAGACTGGTCTCACCAGCAACAGTGCATTCGCATCAGTCTTACCGCTAGTGAAGAAGAAATTGAAATCGCCATGCAGCGTTTAGCAATATTGGTCGAGGAAGTCTATCGGATCGGGTCTGGTTAGTGTTTCCGTTGGAGATGTTGTGATAATCTAACAGCGTTCAGTGAGTACTTGTTCTATCAGTACTGATTAAATAATATTCACATCATATTAACCGATGGAACAGCAGCTAGCACAAGTGTTGGAAACTGGCGATCTAGGGGAGTTGCTAGGCATTATTAACCAGCCTAACTTGCTCACAACCCTTAACTCTACACAGATGTGTAGGATTATCAAAGGACTTGGGCAAGTAGTGGAACAACAAGCTGCTCAGTTAACTCAGGTCAATCAGCAATTACAACCGGAAATTACCAACCCTAAACAGGGTCAGGAGAAATTGCCCCAGGCTGATCAGCAATTGGAATACCAATTTCAAAAACAGACAACAGAATTGTCCGAAGCTAATCATCAGCTGCGACAAGCAAAAGAGCAACTAGAAGCAGTTTTGGATGCTGTACCGGGAGCAGTGTCTTGGATTAGTGCTGATGGTCGATATCTTGGGGTTAACCGACATCTGGCTCAGAGCCTACAATTACCTCCAGAGACTTTTGTCGGTCAAGAGTTGGGCTTTCTGCACAGCAGCCCTGAGTTTGTTGGCTTTATGGGTCAGTTTCTCGCCTGTGGGGAATCAGCAGCTTCCCAGGTGGTTGAGCTGAAAGTGAAAAATTATTCGAAATATTATCTAATTGCTGCTCAGAAGTACCAGCAAGGTGCTGCAGCCGTGTGTGTAGGGATTAATATCACCCAGCATAAACAGGCAGAATTAGCTCTACAACAGCTCAACCAGGAACTAGAACTCAGAGTCGAACAACGGACTGCTGATCTACGGAAAGTCAATGAACAACTTCGCAAAAGTGAGGAACAATTTCGCCTGATTTTTGAACTCTCTCCCATGGGTATGGCAATTACCAGCACTGATGATTCCGTGCTACAGGTTAATCAAGCCTTTTGCGACACGGTTGGTTACACAGCAGACGAACTGGGGCAGAAAAAGGTTACAGATATTATCTATCCCGATGATTTGACAATTAACCTTACGCCGAATAAAGAGTTGTGGCCAGGAAGAACATCCCATTTTCAGATGGAAAATCGCTTACTGTCGAAAGATGGTAGAGTAATCCATGTTTTGACCAAGAAAGCAGTTTTAGTCAGGGATTCTCAAGGTAAGCCCCGAAAGTTTCTGTATCAAATAGTAGATATCACCGAACGCAAGCAAGCAGAAAATCAGGTCAGAGCCTCTCTAACCGAAAAAGAGGTTTTGCTCAAAGAAATTCATCACCGGGTTAAAAATAACCTGCAAATTATTTCTAGCCTACTCCGACTACAGTCGAGGAAAGTTGAAGATCCACAAGCATTAAGTTTGTTCAAAGATTCCCAGCATCGGGTTCAATCTATGGCTCTGATCCACCAGCAGCTGTATCAATCCCCAAATTTAGCCCAGATTAATTTCGGAAAATACATTCAAACCTTAACCAATAACTTGTTCCGTTCCTACGGCATTAACCGACAGACAATCGGCCTCAATATTGAAGTTACCACAGCCCCCTTGACCATTGATATAGCTATTCCCTGTGGGCTAATAATCAATGAATTGGTATCTAATTCACTCAAATATGCTTTTCCTGAACATCAATACGGTAAGATTGAAATTAGTCTAAGTTCATATCAACAGGGTCAGCTAATCCTCACGGTAAGTGATAATGGTATTGGTTTATCGGAAAATTTAGACTTTCAATCCACTAAATCCCTTGGTTTGAGTATTGTTCGTAACTTGACTGCACAACTGGGGGGTAACATCATCCTTGACTGTAGCCAAGGTACTAGATTAAAAATAAACTTTCCCCATTCACTAGATCTCTAGGACAAGTCGAGCATGACCAAGAAAAAAATCCTAGTTGTTGAAGATGAAACCCTTGTGGCTATGGATATCAAAAATAGCCTCAAACTCCTAGGTTACATGGTTCCTGCTGTCGCTGTATCTGGAGAAGAAGCAGTTAGAAAAGCTCAGGAAATCCAACCGGATTTAATCCTGATGGATATTCGTCTGAAAGGGGAAATAGATGGAGTGACTGCTGCCAGGCTAATTAGGACAAAATCGAATATACCAGTGGTCTATTTGACTGCCTATAGCGATGATATCACCCTAGAAAGAGCTAAGATAACCCAACCCTTTGGTTACCTCCTGAAACCATTTGAGGAAGAAGAACTGCGAGTTACCATTGAAATTGCCCTCTCTCGCTTCCAAGCAGAAGCAAAAATCCGTCAAGCACTGGTAAGAGAACAGGAGCTTAGAGAACAAAAATCTAGCTTTGTCTCTATTGTTTCCCACGAATGTCGCACACCTCTGAGTAAAGTTCTCCTAGCTACTGAATTGTTAGAACGCTATAGCAAAGATTTGGTAAAGGATAAACATCGCAAGTATTTTGAACAAATTAAAGGCTCTATCCAAGATATGAGACAACTCTTGGATGAAGTTCTCTTTATTGAAAAAGCAGAAGGAAACAAGCTAAATTTTAAACCAACTCCAATTAACCTAGTAGAATTCTGCTCTGATTTGATAGATCAGATGCAGTTGGCTACCGGGGGGAGCCATAGGATTATTTTTACTCCTCAAAGTAATATTCCTGATGCCTATATGGATCCCCAACTCCTCCGATATATTTTCAATAACTTGCTATCCAATGGGATTAAGTATTCTCCTTTAGGGGGAACGGTAGAGTTTGAGTTAACCGTGGAAGGTAACTGGGGAATTTTTAAAATTAGAGACTCGGGAATTGGTATTCCCAAACAAGAGATTTCCCAGCTGTTTGAACCTTTCCAGCGAGCTACCAATGTTGGGGATATTCCTGGTACAGGTCTAGGATTATCGATTGTTAACAAGAGTGTAGAGCAGCACCGTGGTCAAATTTTGGTAGATAGCCAGGTTGGTGT
This sequence comes from Moorena sp. SS36440bin_2, assembly GCA_011524395.1. Classification (GTDB taxonomy): domain Bacteria; phylum Cyanobacteriota; class Cyanobacteriia; order Cyanobacteriales; family Coleofasciculaceae; genus Moorena. Next base: position 10,470 of record WTKN01000267.1, on the reverse strand, counting down.
AGGGACTTTGTTTACCGTTAAACTACCCCTGTGCAGTCACTGGGAGTAATTCAATTTCGCTTGAATACCCATCATCAAGACGATTGATGGGGAGATGGGGCGCGGGTCCTGGGCGTGGAGAGATTTTGATTCAGGAGGAAGCGACCAGACTTTGATATAATCTCATAATGCAATTTATGCATTAAATTTATGTGTTTTTTTATTAAAAATAAGTATTTAGTAACAAAATATACAAAATATTAGCATTACTTTAAATTAATTTATCGACATCAAGAGTAGTGACATCAGAGGCTCTGGACAAAACTTCTGGCAATTGAGCAAAAGGCAACGAGGGAACAGCTATGACCAGCGCAGCTAAGCCAGCCGCAAAACTAAACAAATTTGAGAAATTCAAGGCAGAGAAAGATGGTCTTGCCATTAAAGAACAAATAGAAGAGTTTGCTAGAATTGGCTGGGAAGCAATAGAGCCAGATGACCTACAACATCGGCTGAAGTGGATGGGTGTTTTTTATCGACCCGTCACTCCAGGCAAGTTCATGCTACGGATGCGGACACCCAACGGGATTCTCAACAGCACTCAGATGCAGGTATTAGCTGAGATAGTCCAGCGTTATGGTGAAGATGGTAGTGCTGATATTACAACCCGCCAAAATATCCAGTTGCGAGGTATCCGCATTGAAGACATGCCTGATATTTTCCGCAGGTTCGAGCAAGTTGGCTTAACTAGCGTCCAATCGGGTATGGACAATGTCCGCAATATTACTGGTTCTCCCATGGCGGGGATAGATCGTGATGAATTAATTGACACTCGGGATCTTGTCCAAAAGGTACAGGACATGATCACTAATAACAGCCAAGGAAATTACGAGTTTACTAACTTGCCCCGTAAATTCAATATTGCCATTGAGGGGGGTCGGGATAACTCAGTCCATGCTGAAATTAATGATATTGCCTTTGTGCCTGCCTACAAAGATGGACAACTAGGCTTGAATGTACTCGTAGGTGGCTTTTTCTCGGCCAAGCGTTGTGAAGCTGCTGTTCCCCTCAATGCTTGGGTATTGCCTAGTGATGATGTGGTTGACTTGTGTCGTGCTATCCTAGAAGTTTATCGTGACGGAGGCTCCCGGGCGAATCGGCAAAAATCCCGGATGATGTGGTTGATTGATGAGTGGGGGATTGAGAAGTTCCGCGAGGAAGTCAGTAAGCAGTTTGGTAGAGAACTCCCTACGGCTGCTCCTCACGATGAAATAGATTGGGAAAAACGAGACCATCTTGGTGTCTTTGCTCAAAAGCAACCAGGTCTGAATTATGTGGGTTTACACGTGCCCGTTGGTAGGCTTTATGCTGAGCAGATGTTTGATATCGCACGGATGGCTGAGGCTTATGGCAGTGGCGAAATCCGCCTCACAGTTGAGCAAAATGTGATTATTCCGAATATTGCCGATGCTAATCTCGACGCTTTCTTAGCTGAACCCCTCTTACAGAAATTTACCCTTGAGCCCAAACCCCTAGAACGGCTTCTAGTATCTTGCACAGGAGCCCAGTTCTGCAATTTTGCTCTGATTGAAACCAAAAATCGTGCCTTGGCAATAGTTCGGGAACTGGAAGAAAAGTTAGACTTACCAAACCCAGTGCGGATTCATTGGACAGGTTGTCCCAACTCTTGTGGTCAACCCCAAGTAGCTGATATTGGTTTGATGGGAACTAAGGTGCGTAAAGACGGTAAGTCTGTTGAAGGAGTCAATATTTACATGGGTGGCAAAGTTGGCAAAGATGCTAAACTGGGCGAGTGTGTGCTCAAAAGTGTAGCTTGTGATGACTTACCAAAAGTCTTGGGCAATATACTGATTGAGAATTTTGGAGCAAAATCCCACTAGGTTAGTTCTGAGTCGGATAGTCTTGAGTAACCAGTAGAAGACTCTATGTTAGTTACCGAAAATTTTGGGTTTAAAGCCCCGTCCTTCGAGGACGGCTTTCATTATATATGCTATAATAAAAGCATAAGCAATAATTTGTTGTAAAAAGATACTGTCTAACAATAAGTAGGCAACGTAAAAAATATGTAGAGCATACATATTGCGTAATTAAGTCTAGCGATGCAGCGCGGTCTTGGGGGTTTCCCCCATGAGCGACTGCATCAAGACAACGACTTTAACGCCTGTGAAAAATTAGATAAAAAAAGTATCTATCCCATAGAAAAAAAAGTACGGTGGGGCACACCGGAACTTTGGTTGTCAAAAACCTAAACGCTTCAGGAGATCCGACCTCTACTCTTCCTGGTTCCGGCCTGGTCGATCAAGTTAGATCGTTGAGTGTTCGCGGAGCGTGGCCAACGGCCAAGAATCCCCGCGTCTTTAGACCGGGGAGTGTCAAAACTGTTGTCAAGGGTTAGTGGTTAGTGCTTAGGTAATGGTGAAAACATAGTATTCCATTTTCCATTGTCCATTAACCCTACAAGACAATATGGAGCGCCGCAAATTTATCAAATACATCGGGTATGCCACAGTAGGATGTGGCTTTAGTGCCTGTAACTCAAATAATCTATTCGATTTTGCAAAACGCGATCGCTCCTCTGAGCCAACTCAACGACCTCCAGCTAACTTTGGTAAGTTAGAGAAAACTAACTTGACCATTGGCTTTGTTCCTGTAACTGACTCTACTCCTTTAATCATTGCCAAAGAAAAGGGATTTTTTCAACGTTATGGTCTGAATGTGGGTCTAAAGAAATATCCTGACTGGTCAGCGGTTCACAAAGACTTACTATCATGGGGTATAGATGCCTGCGTTGCCTTGTTTGGATTTCCTTTGCTCACCAATTTTGGTTCAGCCAAGGCACCAGTGATATCTCTAATGATGCTCAATCGCAATGGTGCTGGAATAACCTTTTCCAAAAAAGCTTGGCAAGGTGCTATTCGTCCTTCAACGGCCTACAATAATTTCCAAGATTTTGCCAACTCCTACAGGAAATACATTAGACGATTAACCAAGCCCCTAAAAGTAGGGATAGATTTGACCAACTCCATGGCAAACTATACCCTTCTCTACTGGCTATCAGCTATGGAGATTAATCCCGAGAAACAGATTAAGCTCATTGAGTTTCCACCATCTCAAATGGTATACAAACTCCAAGCTGGGATAGTAGATGGCTACTGTTTAGATGAACCCTGGAACCAAAGAGCAGTTGTAGACCAAGCTGGATTTACTGTTTATGTCAATCGGGATATTTGGAAAGGTCATCCAGGAAAAATACTCGCAACCATGGGACCTTGGGCAGAAAAACATCCCACAACCGCCCGAGCCTTGGTAGCAGCTGTTTTGGAAGCTTGTCAGTATTGCGACCAACTAGAAAATCGCCAGTCAATTGCTCAGATTGTATCTAGGAGCAAATACATCGACACTAAGGTAAAGTATATAGAAGGTTCTTTACTGGGCAACTATAATTATGGTGGCTTTGACCAGAAAGACAGATTTGAAGCAATTCCTGATTTTAATTTATTTCACTTTCAAGATACAGACTATCTGAAAAAACCGAATCATGCTAATTATCCTTGGAGCTCCCATGGTGTTTGGCTGCTAACCCAAATGATTCGCTGGCGTCATATTAACCGACGTCAATATCCCAAGGATGCGGATAAAATTATCGACCGGATTTATCCAGTTAAAATTTATGAAGAGGTTGCCAAGGCGTTGAAAATCGATCTACCTAGTGAGCGTATGAGGGTTGAACCTGCTGATGTGTTTGTGGATCAAAGAGCATTTGATCCTAGTCAACCAGTTAATTACCTCAATGGTTTCGACATCCGCGCTGATCGTTCTCAGCTGTTTGCTGCTGTGAATTAAGCCAACAGCCGCCCAGGTAAATAAACAAATCTAGAGACTTTATCTATTGAAAGTCTCTAAACTTCTTATGCGCCCAAGGGTTGCATCACATTAGCTGCAATGGGAATCTTATGGAGGTGACATACTCCCACACTAATTAATCTGACACTGATGCTGCCCATGTTCGTTGTGAGGCATTATAGCGGATTAACCTAAAAGCCATAAAAAGCAATAATCCGCCTTGCTTAACTCAGGAATGATATCAAGTATAGTTCGGTCAGTGGTCAGTAGTCAATTACCCATTACCCATTATCCTCAATTGACTCCAGAATTTCCCAACACCGCAATTTTAGTACATTGATGTAAATATTGCATAATAAATATGCTTTAAAGTCATCAAAATAAATAAGTTGTAACAAATCATACGAAATTTATGTTTCAGGGGTGTCACTATTAGTACCTGAACAATAGTATTAAGTTAACTTCAAAAAAGTAGTATCTATGGGCGATTACTGTAGCAATGAATTCCGAAAGAATTCCCCTAAAATAATAAGCTATGGTATTCAAACAAATAGGTAACTTTAATCAGTCAGCAAGTTGATAGCAACATATCAGCTGGATTGTTTTGAAAGGGATTCTTTGAAGTAGTTTTCGGAGGAGACTAAATCCACCATTACGTTCAGCTGTTACGGCTAATGCTGTTGGTGCGTTAATCTTCTGTTTTCGTAGTTTGAGTAGAGGAAAGGTATATAGATGCTCGCAGAAATGTGGTCGTTTCGTGGTAGGTATAAAATCCTCCACATGACCTGGTTTGCTTTCTTCCTGTCGTTTGTAGTCTGGTTCAACTTAGCTCCCCTAGCAACACAGGTGAAATCAGACTTCGGTCTCGAAGTAGGTCAAATCCGAACCATCGCAATTTGTAATGTTGCCCTGACAGTTCCTGCCCGTATCATCATCGGGATGCTGTTAGATAAATACGGGCCAAGAATCACCTACTCCCTGTTGCTGATGTATGCAGCAATACCTTGTATTGCTTTTGCCTGCGCACAGAACTTTAGCCAACTGGTGATTAGCCGCTTGGCACTGAGTATCGTAGGCGCAGGTTTTGTAATTGGCATCCGGATGACGGCAGAATGGTTCCCTCCCAAAGAGATTGGTTTAGCCGAAGGTATTTACGGAGGTTGGGGTAACTTTGGTTCTGCAGCAGCAGCCTTTACCCTACCTACCATTGCCGCATTTTTAGCCTTTGGCAGTCCAGGTCTTAACTGGCGCTTTTCCATTGCTGGTACTGGGATTATCGCTGCTCTCTATGGTATCCTATATTATTTTAACGTCCAAGATACTCCCCCAGGTAAAGTTTATCAGAAGCCCAAAAGCGCCAGAGGAATGGAAGTTACCAGCAAAAAAGACTTCTGGTTTCTGATGGTGATGAATGCTCCTCTCTCTATCATTCTTGGTGTCCTAGCTTGGCGCTTGAATAAAGTCGGCTTTTTCGAGCAAAATGTTCTTTACATCGTCTGGGCTGGTCTACTTGGTTTGTATCTGTTCCAAGCTTACAACTGCTGGGCAGTTAACAAAGATTTGTTAGCAGGTCGTAAGCGCTATCCTCCTGAAGACCGCTTCAATTTTTCTCAAGTTGCCATTCTAGAGTTGACCTACATTGTTAACTTCGGTTCTGAATTGGCTGTAGTTTCTATGCTCCCTGCCTTCTTTGAAGGTACCTTCGGACTGAGTAAACAAGCAGCAGGGATGATTGCTGCTAGTTACGCCTTCATGAACTTGATGTCTCGTCCTGGTGGCGGCTTAATCTCTGATAAACTGGGTAGCCGCAAGATGACCATGGCAGTTCTAACATTCTGTATGGGTATTGGCTATCTGATCTTCAGTACGATGAACGGAGGCTGGTGGCTTCCTGGTGCAGTACTGCTGACCATGGCTTGTTCATTCTTTGTCCAAGCTGGAGAAGGCTCTACCTTTGCCATCGTACCTCTGGTTAAGCGACGGATCACCGGTCAGGTGGCTGGTAATGTGGGTGCTTACGGTAACGTGGGTGCTGTTGCTTACCTGACTATCTTTAGTTTATTGCCAGCAGGAGATGTGGGTAACCGCATATTCTTCCAGGTGTTGGGTGTTACAGCTTTGGTTGTTGCCTTCCTGTGCTTCCTAGTATTGAAAGAACCTAAGGGTTCCTTTGCTGAACTCCATGAAGGGGAAGAAGAATACGCTACTGCTGCTAGCCCCGCTGCTATGGGAACTGGAGACTTGATGAACTAGTTACTTGGTGGGTGTAGTTGAAAGCAATCTACACTAGATGGCTGAAAAATACGTAGATAGAAGTGGGGCAATCTTAATCAAGATTGCCCCAAAATCTAGGAAATAATCGCTTCTAAAACAAGGAAAAAAATTGTTAGCATTTAGCTACCAGCTTTTCAAAACTCAAGACTTCAAGACTGGGTGCATCTCATATTTATTGGTAAAAAAGTTGCGTAGGGTGTGTTAGGGGGGCCTCATTGTCGGCTCAAGCGCCAGAGTTTAGACAGCCCGCCCCGTAACGCACCACCTTGTTAAACAACTTTTAGCAGATGCACCCTTCAAGACTCAGCTAGATTTTCAATTAATGAAAACTTTGGCAAAATCCTCTGGAAAGATATTATTGCTAGTTAAAAAAACTTAAGATGGTAACTAATTGAGCACACTAACTACTAACTAGCTAACTAATTGATTAACTAATTTATGACTAAGGGGGTGACAAGCTAATTGAAAATCTTACAGGGGTTAGGTTTTAGGGGTTAGGTTTTAGGAAAGAATGTCCGTGCGGGTATGGATTGATTAAAACTATCATTGACGAAGTATGCGTGAAAATTGCTTCAATAGAGAGCAATACAAAAGACTCCGATGCGCTCATTTTACCCAACACCTATATAGGTTTGATCTTTGTTGTTACCCCGCGAGATTTATGATTAAGTTGAGCTGAACGTTTGTTATAAATACCTGATAGTTGATATAAAAATTATTAATCATAAATTAATTGAAAAAATCTTTAATATAGTCACAAGATATACTAAAAATACTAAAAAAAAAAAATAATTGGGGGAAAACATCATGACTGACTCAGCTAAGACACTCTGTCCCTACTGTGGGGTTGGCTGTGGTCTGGAAGTATTACCTCCAGCTGCTTCGGGTCGTGCTACCTATCGAGATAGTCAAGGAAATCCGATTTGGAAAGTCAGAGGCGATCGCTCTCACCCCTCAAGCCAGGGTATGGTTTGTGTCAAAGGTGCTACGGTTAGTGAATCTTTGGACAAAGACCGCCTCAAGTATCCCATGATGCGAGATTCCCTAGACCAACCATTTCAGCGAGTGAGTTGGGATGAAGCCCTAGAGCGAATAGTCAATCAGATTCAGAGGGTTCGTTTCACCCAAGGACCAGAAGCAATTTGTATGTACGGTTCCGGTCAGTTTCAAACCGAAGACTACTATATCGCCCAGAAATTGCTCAAAGGTTGTCTCGGTACTAATAACTTTGATGCTAATTCCCGCTTGTGTATGTCCTCAGCTGTAGCTGGATACATCCAAAGTTTTGGTTCTGATGGTCCTCCGTGCTGCTATGACGATCTAGAATTAACTGACTGTGCCTTTTTGATTGGGACTAATACAGCAGAGTGTCACCCGATTGTATTTAACCGTCTACGTAAGCATCACAAAAAGCATCGTAATGTTAAAATGATAGTGGTAGACCCTCGCCGCACGTCTACCGCTGAAGTGGCTGACTTACATCTAGCGATTAAACCGGGTACTGATATTGATTTACTCAATGGTATTGCTTACTTACTGTTACGCTGGGGTAAATTGGACACTATGTTTATTGAGGAGTGTACCAGCGACTTCTCCGCATACGCTCAGGTAATTATCAACTACCCACCGGATATCGTTGCGGAAAGATGTGGTATTGCAGTGCATGAACTTGAGCAAGCCGCTCGCTACTGGGCAAAATCGAAGCGTGTCCTGTCTTTATGGTCAATGGGGGTAAACCAATCATCAGAAGGTACTGCTAAAGTCCGCACCATCATCAATCTCCACCTGATGACAGGCAACATTGGTAAACCAGGAGCAGGACCATTTTCTCTAACTGGTCAACCTAATGCGATGGGAGGACGAGAAGCTGGGGGACTGGCTCACATCTTACCGGGTTATCGGGTAGTAAAGAATCCTCAACACCGTAGTGAGGTGGAACAGTTATGGAAACTCAATCCAGGGACAATTTCCCCTAATCCTGGTCTTGATGCTTGGAGCATGATCAAAGGTCTAGAAACAGGAGAAGTTGGTTTCTTTTGGATTGCTGCCACTAACCCAGCTGTGAGTATGCCGGATATTGAACGAACTAAGGCAGCCCTAAGAAAATCCTCCTTTACTGTCTATCAAGATGCCTACTACCCCACTGAAACCGCTGCTTATGCTCATGTCTTGCTGCCAGCAGCCCAGTGGAGTGAAAAGACTGGGGCTATGACTAACTCTGAGCGAGTTGTCACCCTTTGCCCCCAATTCCGTAATCCACCAGGGGAAGCCAGACCGGATTGGGAAATCTTTGCGGAAGTAGGGCGTCGCCTCGGCTTTACTAAAGAATTTGACTTTGCTGACTCTGCTGCTGTCTATCGGGAATTTGTTGAACTGACCCGTGGACGACTTTGTGATATGACTGGACTTAGTCACGAACGCTTACGCAAAGACGGTCCAATTCAATGGCCTTGCCCTGAGGAAGTCCAAAACCAAGAGTCACTGAGTACTGAGAAATCATCACTCAATACTAGCAAACGGCTTTATACTGACTTCCGATTCAATACCCCCGATACCAAGGCAAAATTTGCCGCTTTCCATTCTAAAGGACTGGCAGAACCCCCGTCGGAGGAGTATCCTTTGGTACTGACCAGTGGCCGACTATATGGTCATTGGCACACCCAAACCCGCACCGGACGGATTGAGAAAATTACCAAAATGTACCCCAATCCGTTACTAGAAATTCATCCCCGTGATGCCCAGAACCTGGGGATTCAAGATGGGGGTTGGGTAGAAGTGCGATCGCGTCGCGGAATTTGTCGCTTCCCAGCTAAAGTCACTAAAGCTATTACTCCTGGTACAGTGTTTGCCCCCATGCACTGGGGAGCTTTGTGGGCAAATCAGGCAGAAGCTAATGCTCTGACCCATCCCGAATCTTGTCCCATTTCCCTGGAACCAGAATTAAAAGCCTGTGCTGTCAACTTGGTGCCCATCAGGGAAACTGACAGTATGCGATCGCACAATCCCAACCAAGAGCCATTAGGAACACCGATTTTACAAAAGCTCAAAGTGTTTAGTTGATTTTTAAAAGTTTAAGGTTAAAAGTTTAATCCTTCTTAATTGCGCTCTCCAAGAGTTTCCCAAACACCTGCCTCACCAAGGGTGATTGGAGTCTGGGTTTGTGTCTGGGAAAAATTGGAAATAGACATAAACGGCACTAAGCCCATCACAAAGGAGCACAAAACAATCAGGAAAGTCATCCTGAGGGGATGCTGCCAGTGTGTACTTACAACATGGGAGTGGGTTGTGCTACTAAGATCTTGCATGCTCATGACTAAAACCTCAGAATAGATGTGTACGAATATGTGGATAGTTCACTGTTGTCTTTGAGGATGCAGTGCATTGTTCCTACTCATGCCAAGTTGCAGGGACCGTCTGCAACTTGGTATTTTTTTATGCACTTACATCCTTGACATTTTGAATCATACAAAAATTTTTCGAAAAAGTAGCTAGATTTACCGAATAAAACATAAAAAGTAACATTAGTTACCGAATTAAATTAACTTTTGTGAAAAACAGTAAATAATGAAGTTTATAGGCATAGATCTTGGCTGGACGTCTGGAGCAACCGGTCTTTGTTGCTTAGATTGGTCTGCTAGCACCCTAAACCTGCTAGATTTAGACCGCAAAGAGTCAATCACAGATATCCTGAACTGGATCGACCATTGGTCACCATCTTCAGAACCTGCCATGGTAGCAGTAGACGCTCCTACCCTGATTCCCAACGCAACAGGAATGCGCCTACCGGATAAATTGACCCATAAATACTTTGGTCGCTATCATGCTGGGTGCTATCCCGCCAACCTCCAACGCCCCTTCGCCCAGCGCACCGTAGAATTTGGTCTGAGCCTAGAACAACGGCAATTTATCCATGCCCCAACCATCACTCCCCAAAAACTAGGGCGCTACCAAATTGAAGTCTTCCCCCATCCCGCTATCGTTCAGCTATTCAACCTCAATCGCATCCTCAAATACAAAAAAGGCAAACTGATCGAAAGACATGCTGAACTAACCAAACTTCGTCAATATATTCTCGATACCCTACCCACCCTCACCCCTGGTCTTAACTCCCTATCATCCTCGCCCCTTACTTCCAGTCTTTGTAGTTCATTTCTGCCCCACATACCCACTACAGGTAAAGCCCTCAAAGCTGCTGAAGACCAGCTAGATAGCATCATCTGCGCCTATGTAGGAGCCCACTGGTGGTATTGGGGAACGGAATTTAATTTGGTGTTAGGAGATGCCACAACTGGGTATATTATTATTCCTGCTCAGATGAGAAACGGGAGATGGGGAGACTGTCTCTTATACACATCT
>WTKN01000276.1 GCA_011524395.1 Moorena sp. SS36440bin_2 | reverse complement strand
AGCTATCAGCTATCAGCTATCAGCTATCAGCTATCAGCTATCAGCTATCAGCTTAAGCGCTACGCGAACAGTTATTAAATAAAATAAGCTGTTCGCGTAGCGTGAGCTAAAAGCTGACGGCTGACGGCTGTTCGCGCAGCGTGCGCGTAGCGCATATCCTTACTAGCTGACAAGACAGTTAACATAATTTATGTCCAGGTAATTATTGCAGACTTAAGGTCTTTAGTTAGGGCTAAATAATCTCCTTGATTTGCTTGACTTTTCCGGTTAAATTCAAAAAAATAATAGATGAGTAGTCAGCACATGAATCCTGGAAATTAAGGAGTAGCTAAGGAGTAGCTGAAGTTAAGCAAAAGGAGGTTGCTAAAAAAAACAATGTTATTTAAGATATCTGTTTTACTAGCATTAGCTGTTAGTGGGTTAGATAGTATTTGGCTTAAGCCAGTTAAAGCACCAGTTGTTAGTCAGCTTAATAGTATGATTGTTCAAGGTAGTAGTGTTTTGAAAACGGAAAGCAGAAACGTTAGCTCTTTTATGGCGATTGACGTTAGTGGTAGTTATGAGATTGAATTAGTTATTCAGCCAACTACCAATCTTGAAATTAGCGGTGATGATAATATCTTGCCCCTAATTATTACAGAAGTCAGGGATAATACCCTATTCATTTATCCTGAAAAAAGTATTTCTCCTAAAACCATCTTAAAAATTAAAGCATCTACCGAAAATATCGACCAACTATTTACCCATGGCGCTAATTATGTGAAAGTTTACAATGTCAATAATCAGCGGTTAGATATTAAGGGAAATGGTAGCGGCAATACTGAACTCTATGGCAAGACCAAAGAACTCTATCTAAAGGTATATGGAGCGGTTGATATCAATGGTAAAAATCTTTCCTCTACAAAAGCTAAGGTTGACTTGTTTGGTGCTTCCCAAGTAGATGTTTATGCCACTGAAAAGCTTACGGCTAGTGTATTCGGCTTAGGGAATATCAATTATTACGGCAATCCTAAAACCGTTATTAGAAACATATTAGGATTAGGTTCAATTACTAAACAATAAGCACAAAGGAGTAAAAACGATGATTTTATCTAGAATTAGTTTCTTTGACGGAAGTGACGATAGTTTTTTTTCTGGATCTGAGTTTGGCATTAAGCTAGAGAAATTCAGTCCTCTTGCCTTTCTTGATGCAGTCGCTCATGGGGGAAACCAACGGCAGTCGCTCATGGGGGGAACCCCCAAGACCGCGCTGCCTCCCCAAGACCGCGCTGCATCGCTTTTGAAACCTAGAGTAGGCATGTCTTCTTTAAATAGCAGCTTTAATACAAATCAAAGTTCTGGAGGGAGAAGCAATGACATTCTGGCCAGTAGAGCAACCAGTGTAAATTTCAACGGTGGCAAGGGTAATGCTATTCTGACTAGCACGAGTGGTAATAATGTCTTTTCTGGAGGAGAGAATGATGACATTCTTTTAGGTGGAACAGGAAATGATACTCTTGATGGTGGGGAAGATAACGACATTATCGCTGGTCTGAGTGGGGATGACTCAATTTCTGGCGGGTTAGGGGATGACACTCTCACAGGTGGAGGTATTTTCGTGTCTAAAGAGGGTAACTCTACTACTATTTTTGTCGGTGATACCAGTGATATTGACACTTTTAGTGGTGGGGAGGGAGCCGATAGATTCCTGTTAGGGGGAAAGTCTCAAGTTGTCGGTGGAACTACTGTGATTCAGTATGATGAAGCAGGGAATGATGACTATGCTCTGATTACGGACTTTGATACTACCGAGGATGTTATTCAACTTGGTGGTTCTAAAAGTGATTATCGCTTGGGTTCATCGCCAATTGGTTTACCGTCAGGTACAGGAATATTCCTAGGAAATGAGCTAACTGCTATTGTCCAAGGGAGTTCAGAGCTGGATCTTAGTGCTAGCTATTTTGAAGGTTCAGAAGGGTAGGTTGAATTAAGAATTAAGAATTGAGAATGCATTCTTAATTCTACATTCTTAATTTTTCCCAAAACCCTTGACAATTAAAATTATAATCATTACAATAATCATTGTAAACGTAATTTAGTTTTTTACTTATGTCTACAGAATTTATTCCGAATCACGACAATAATCCCAAGAAACAACGTATTAAGTACATTAAGGGCTCTCCTGAAGCAGTTACCAAGACTATTTACGGTCTTTCTGCACTGGGTTATGGGTCGGTTTCCGACTGGAGCCCTTTGCAGCAGACGGGGATTCCTGGGCAAGTAATTAGTTTTGCAACCAAGTATCAAACTTGGCGTTAATACCTTGTCTTGATGCAGTCGCTCATGGGGGAAACCACGGCAGTCGCTCATGGGGGGAACCCCCAAGACCGCACTGGCTCCCCAAGACCGCGCAAATCACGCTAAATTTATGGGGGGGTTTCCCCCCCGGTCTGGTCCGGTAGGATCACATCCGGATTGATTCGGAAACTGATAGACATGACATAACGTTTACAGTATTGATATAGCCGTGGATAGTATTTCTACGGCTATTTTTTTTTGTAAGTATTTAGCTTTTGATTGGGGCTACACCTATGGTGGGCAGTGCCTAGCAACGGGCTTTGTCAACTGATCTGATCTGTATCGAGCACTGCCCACCCTACATCAACTTCGCGATCGCATTTAGCGGTTCCAAAGGAGCATCGGAACGGTAAAAGTCGGTTTCAGCTACAACAACCTATTCCTGGGTTTCTGTCGAAAACCGTCTGTAGGTTAATCAACACAATAATGCAAGGTTTATTAATAAATCTTTCTAAAAATTAACAATGATTAGTTATTATAGTAAACCACTATAACTAAACTTTTATAGTATATAGCAGTTATAAATGATTCGTGAAATATATTGACTAAAGTAATCGCTATAATCTTTTACTAGCAACAATTCCAGATTTTGCTGATTTTACAAATGATTTAGAATTGCTATAAAAGCGATCGCTTAGCGTGGCCAACGGCCAATCGCACAAGCGCGGAAGCTTCGCTTCATGGGGTAGTCTAGCTCTTTGGGCTAATCACTTTTAGGGGCTCCAAAAGAGCATCGCAACGGTGGCACGGCAACAAAGTTATGAGTAGAGGGTATGTGCCCACTATGATGTAAACCTAGGAGTTTTTTTCTCTTATTAAATAAAATTTTTGCTTTTTTTTCTCTATTCCCTTCTGCATATTGCCTGGATGACTTTTCCCACAATAAGTGTGTTGACATCCCAGATCTAAATAGTTTAAATAAGAAGCGAGGCAGCATTTACCTGAAAATCAAATGAATTGTGATAATTTTTGTTTTATACTTCCAGTTACATTTCCTATATACAGCGTTTTTCATAACTATCAGGTACATAGGTACCCTTTTCGTTAGAAAATTAGCAGATTAAATGTACGACGGATAGGACTTCAGGCTTTTTCTAGATTTCCTGTTTCCTACTCTCTGTTGCCATTAATCCATAACGAAAGTACCTAACATAATTGAAAACCGCTATATATAATTCTGGCTGATGGAAGCTAAAAAAGTTCTGGAAAAGTATGCAGCAGGAGAAAGGTATTTCCGCAGGGCAAATCTTAGAGGTCAATCGTTTCAGGGGGAAAACCTTTCAGGCGCAGATTTTAGTGAAGCTGATATTAGAGGGGCAAATTTTAAGAATGCTAATTTAACAGGAACTAAGTTCTGTAAGGCGAAGGCAGGATTACAAAGACGATTGGTAATTGTTCTTCTGTTGCTTTCATGGATCACATCAGGACTATCGGGAATGTGCTCCTTCTTTGGTGGGGCGTTAGTAGTATTAATAGTTCGCTCTAGCGGCGTAGCAGAGCAAGTTTACAGCTGGATAGCTTTGATTGTAATAGTTGTCTTATTTGCTGTTATCATTCGTCAAAATATCAAAGGAGCCGTAGCCCTAGCCGTAGCGGTAGCGGTAGCCGCAGCTATAGCCGTACCCTTTGCCGGAGGCGTAGCTGTAGCATTCGCTGTAGCCGGAACCTTGGCCGTAGTCGAAGTTGTAGCGGTAGTTGGATCCTTCGCCATGGCCGAAGCTCTAGGTGGATCCGTAGCCCTAGCCATAGCGGTAGCCATAGCCGAAGCGGTAGCGGTAGCTGGAGCGGAAGCTGCAGCTGTAGCATTCGACATAGGTGAAGCCTTAGCTTTAGCCTTAGCTTTAGCCTTCGTTTTACTTACCATGTACTTGGGCTGGCGTGCTCTAAAGGACGATCCCAAGAATGCTTGGATTCGTAATCTTGTGATTGGTTTTGTTGCTACAGCAGGAACCAGTTTTTACGAAGCTAACCTAACTGATGCCGATTTTACGAGAGCTATCCTGAACAGTACAGATTTAACAAAGGCTACTCTCACTCGTAGTTGTTGGCAAAATACTACTAAGCTTGACCAAGCTAGACTAGGAACAAGCTACCTTCAAAATAAAAACGTTAGACAATTACTCATAACTGGAGACGGACAAGATAAAAACTTTGATCGCCTGGACTTAAGAGGTATTAATTTAAAGGGAGCTAATCTACAAGATGCTAGCTTCATTGGAACAGACTTAAACCGAGCTAACTTAGAAAATGCTAATTTATCGAGAGCTAAGTTAGTTCAAACGTTACTAGAAGGAGCAGATTTAACCGGAGCAACCTTAACGGGAGCATTTATCGAAGATTGGGGAATCAGCAATACTACTAAACTCATTGAAATTGATTGCGATTATATTTTCCTAAAACTACCTACTCAAAATGATCCAGACCCTAAACGTCGTCCTGCTGACCAAGATAGAAATTTTGAACCAGGGGAATTTGCTAAATTAGCTCAGAAAATTCCTAATACTGTCGATTTAATTTTTCAAGACGGTATTGACTGGCAGACTTTTCTGAAAACTTTTGAGGAGCTTCGAGTGGAAAGCGACACAGAAGAGCTACCAGTAATACAGACAATAGAAAATAAAGGTGACGGTGCTTTTGTTATTCGTGTCAAAGTCTCTGAAAAGGTTGATGAAGCAGAATACGAGCAAAAATTTCGCGCAGACTACAATGCAAAATTAGAGGCTAAAGATGAAAAAATTAATAGTTTATCTGAAGAAGTAAAATATACACGTCAACAAAATACTGAATTACTAATAATCACTAAAACAATGGCATAAAAAGAAACTACTCAAAACAATTTTTATAATCCTCATTTTGGGGGTGGTTATGCTGGAAAAGATTACACAGGGGATGTCATACACAATCATGCTTCTGACAAAAACCTAGCCGAAGCAGCAGAAGAAATCCAGCAAATTCTAAACCAAATATCTCAGAATAATCCTACTAATACTGAAATAGAAAAGTTAACAGTTGTAGCAAGGGCTGCTGAGGAAATAAAGAATAACCCAACCCTGAAATCTAAGGTAATTAATGCCCTCGAAGCAGGAGGTAAAGAAGCATTTAAGGAAGCTATAGACCATCCCGTAGTTAACATTTTGATGGCTACGATTGAGGGATGGAAAGAGGATTAGCTATAAATAAACTAAATTTAAGGTCAATCAGATGAGCAAAAATAGCTTAACCAAAGAGCAATTCCAAGAATTAGTACAACGGCTTTCCGAACGAAAAGATAATCGAGATGGAAGAATTACCAAAAATAATAGCTTAACCCAAGAGCAATTAGACGAATTGGTAAAACGGCTTTCCAAACGTAAAAATGAGCTGCATGGAAGAATCCCCATTACAGCGGTGATGGATAGTTTAAGGGACTTAGAACTATCTGATCTACTTCTTGAAAGTGATATTTATGAGGTGTGTGAACCAATGGATAGAGAATCGAAAACCCCCACATGGCAAAACTATTTTAAGTTTGCCTTAATTATCATCATTGTTACAGCACCATTATTTGCCTTTGGAGGGTATAAACTCCGAGAATTTATTGTGGCGAAGTTTCCCGAATTAGTAGGAATTAAAATTACTAAGGATGATGATTCTTTAAAATTGCAAGTCAAAAACCTCCAAGAGAAACTGAAAGAATTGGAAACAAAAAATGATAAACTCGATACAAAAAATAAAGAGCTCATGGCTGCAATAAATATTAAACCGCCTGTGCCGCCTTCTCCAGATCCGACACCTCCACCCATTATAACTACTGAAGATAAACCTAAACCAGTTGAACTTAAAGGTATTATATATCAATTTAAAAGTTGCCAAAAATCTCTCAATGTAAATTCAAGTACTCAATCAATAAGTTGTGCTATATTAATTACAAGCACTAAAGAAAATGTTCAGTTGCGTTTATATTCCAATCGCAATGCTTCTGCAAGAAGTAGACTATTTCAGCAAGGGAAAGAATATGTGGCTACAAAAGTAAAATTGGGTACATTCAGTAGTAATCGCAATGGTTATGTAAAAAACAGCTTGATTCAGGATGTACCGATAGAAGCCATTATTGATTTTGGTGGAGTTCCACTAGACGTTAACCAGATAGATATGCTGCAATTTAAATCCTATTTGGAGAGTTCTTATTACAGAGGTAAGCTCAATACTGAATTACGGGATTTGCCGGTTATTACGGAAAACTAGAAGCTATAAAATTGCTACAATCTGCTGATTCAGGAATGGCGGAAATTAAAATAAAGACAAACAAAGCAACTTGTAGACACCCTCATGAATTCAAAAACTAGCTTGATCGCTCGCATTACTCAAACCCCTGGTCAGTGTGGTGGTCGTCCCTGCATTCGAGGGATGCGAATTCGAGTTACCGATATTTTAGAAATGTTGGCTGAAAATGTTAGTGTTACTGAAATTTTAGAAGATTTCCCTGATTTGGAACTGGCAGATATTCAAGGTTGTTTGCTTTTTGCTGCACGACGCAATTAGCAGCGAGCCGTTGGGTGGTGCGTTACGGAGCGGGCTGTTGCAACAGTCGCTACGAATTTTAACATGAGGACAAGCCCGCCCCTAACACACCCTACGCACGACTCTCCCTCCTCATACCCTGTTCCCTGTTCCCTGTTCCCTGTTCCCTAATATTTATAAGTGTTCAAGCGAAGATGATATGACCAATTAACTCAACTGAGCTACTACTTGATTTGCCAATAAGGTTTCATTGGTGAGTAAATCATCTACAGTAACTCTCAAGTAACGTTCACCATCAACTTGAAACTGGAGTTTAATGCGATCGCTTCCGGGATTGCCCAGGGGTGTTAATTTAGCCACACTTCTTGCCCCATCCCTGTCATTGAGGGGTTGCACAGCAGCTTGACCCTGGCCTAACTGACGAGTAATCAAGCGATCGCCTTCAAAATAAATCTCTGTGCCACCAGTTTGGGAGCCTAACTCTCCTAAAATTAGCTCTATACTCGGTTGATTCTCTACGGATGCTCCTAAGAATAGTTCTACTGGCTCACTCATGGGGTAAGGCTGTCCTTCTCTAATGATAGAGTGCCAGTTGTGACGCTTTAACCGTCTATCCCAATAGCGAATTCCGTAGCTATGGTAGAGGAAATCTTGGACTTCGATACCTTGGCTGAGCTGAAGTGCGCCAGTTGCGATCGCTTCAAAGGGTTTTTGGCAACGAACCTTGCTTGAGTCGAAATACTGGTTTACCCATGCCTGAACTGCTGGGATCTTCACCGTGCCACCCACTAACAAGACACCATCTATATCTGGCACTTCTATACCATTGCGTCTTGCTTGTTGCAGCACTTCCGTCATCTTATTATCAAGGGTATCAAAAAACTCGTGTTCTTTGAGAATAGTTTCAAAAGTCTCGCGGTCTAGTTTTAGTTCGTAACTCTCAAAGGTTTCATCATTAAAATAGACTTCCGTGGCTTCAGACTGCTCAGATAGTTGAATTTTCAGGCGTTCTGCTAGTCGAGTAGTCAAAGGCGATCGCATTAACCCTTGAGTTTCCACAAAATAATCCACCAGCCAGTTATCAATATCTGTCCCACCCAAATTTTGTCCCACTTTCGCCAGCACACGGGCAATTTTCACCTTCTGGCTAGACCCTTCACCAAATGACTTTTCCCCCCACTTAAGAATAAACCCGAGAGGTTTTTTACTCCCTTGAGCCTCCTGATTCAGCTGCACCAGAGATAAATCCAGAGTGCCACCACCAAAGTCTATGACTAGCAGAGTATCCCCTTCGGCAATACCATAGCCCAAGGCAGCCGCTGTCGGTTCATCCAGCATCCTCACCTGTTCCACTGGCAACGATTGACAGATTCCACTAAGCCAATGGCGGTAGGCTTCAAAGCTATCCACAGGCACAGTCAGAATCACCGATTCAATGGCAGAATCCCCCGCTTGGGACTGGAGGGCTGATAGATTTTCAATAATTTGGTTGAGGAACCATTCCCCAACTTGTTCAAAGGTGATCACGGTGCCATCCAGTTCTGGCAGAAATCCCTGAACCTCAGCACCAATCCCCCGTTTGAAGCTGCGGAAGAATCGAGGGTCACTGCTGAGATCCAATCCGCGATCGCGTACTGCCTGTCCAACCATAACCTTACCCTGAGCAGCATCTTCCACATACACCAAACTGGGGATTAAAGGAGGATTTTGACTAAGTTGTAGAGCAAGTCCTGGTAACGTGATAGTTTCTGGCTTTTCCGTGACTGGGTTCCAGCGAGTGATCACCGTATTGCTCGTGCCAAAGTCAATAGCGTAGGACGTAGTACTGGTGCTAGGCATTTAATGTTTATTGAACTGATCTTATTGATATTCTTTATTAAGAAATATCAGTTTATGGCCTAAGCACTCAATAGCCAGCACCTGCACCCAGGAAGATACTTTAGCAATCCGTGTCGGAATTGTCATAATTTTTGATGCCATATTCCCGATTCCCGATTCCCGATTCCCGATTCCCGATTCCCGATTCCCTTTAGCTAGTCCGCGAGAAGCCCCGCACCCTACCTAATAAGGTGGGTGTCGGGAT
>WTKN01000122.1 GCA_011524395.1 Moorena sp. SS36440bin_2 | reverse complement strand
ACTCTCGCCGTGCTAAGCGCCCCACCATTAGTTGTGCCAGTTGCGTAAGTCCTGATATATTGTGCCAATCCGATAACTTTTCAGGATTCCAAAGTCAAGCCTTAGCATCTAGTTTGAAGTTGGCAGTGATTAGGGTTTTTGATCAAAAACTATGCTGAAAACGCAGGAAACAGCGCTGACGGCTCAACTCTTAACAAAATTTTATGGTTTGCATTCCCATACTATTAGGAGTATGTTATTATTTTGACGGCTTGTTAGAGTAAAAATGTAATTTTATAATGGAGGTGCAATGAGGCGAATTCTCTTATCTGAGCAGCTACAATACAAACCATTGCCACGATCACTAGCAAGTTGGCCGTAGATGAGGCAATCGCAGAAGCTTTGCGAACCCAGCAATTGATTCCCTCAGCCATCTCAATTTGCAGGGAATCCATATTTTCACCGAAAGCAATGTCTTAGCTATACAATGGCGATCGCTAACCGTTGGGTTTAATCAAACCTTAACCAATTTTGCCCTTCACAATTATCCGGCTGACGTGGTAGATCAAGATAGAACCATGAAGTCAATTGAACTGGGAAAGTGAACAAATTTTGGATAACCAATCCTAAGCAACTATAGACACTAGAAACAGAAGAAACAGAAATGCAGAACGTGGATTTTGAGATACAAATACCAGAAATCGACAGTGCTCGCAACTTACCCATCCATGAAGAATACTTTTGGTTAATCCAAAATGGAACGAAACGCAAGCTCCGGTTACACGACTATGTTGATGTGTACCAAATTCCTTATTTGTACGAGCATCTGATGGAAAAATTGGACAGCCAATCCCATACTGTGCTGACTTCTTTACTGGTGGAACAATTTACCCAAGCTGGCGGCACGGTTGAAGATATGGTGGTGCTAGATATGGGTGCAGGAAGTGGCTTGGTTGCCAAAACTCTAGCTGACTTGGGGGTCAAATCAATTGTGGGGATTGACATTATTCCCGAAGCAGCAGAAGCGGCTCAACGTCAGTATCCTGGGGTTTACGAGGATTACCATGTGGGGGATTTGGCTAATTTAACCCAAACCACTAAGGAGGCATTAAGTCGTCGAGGGTTTAACTGCCTGATTTGTTGCTCCGCTCTGAGTAATGGTCATGTTTCGGCGGATGCTTTGAGTGTAGTATATAACCAGACTGCTCCTGATGGATGGATTGCCTTCAACGTAGCTCAGTATTTCTGGAAAGATGATACTGAGACGGGATTTCAGCAGCAGCACCCTTGGGTAACAGATACAAACATTTTTGAGGTAGTTCAGATACAACCCTACCGACACCGATTTTATACCGATGGACGTCCCCTAGAGTATGTAGCCATCATCGGGCGTAAGCGGTCTAGTATCCTATAAAGCTAGCTATTCAATAGCAAAAATATCGGTCCCAACCGACCGATATTTTGACTTATTCCAAAATAATCGACGGTTGAATCCCTTCGGTGGATTCGTCTAACACTAAATATAGCACTACCCATTAAGGTGTGTGACATTGATAAAACCTGAAACGCTATTGTAGTCAACTTTTGCCTCTTGCCTCTTGCCTCTTGCCTTGGGCGTAGCGCTATAACTGAGGACATCCCATTAATGCTCGCGCGCCCGCATTCTCGCTCAATGGTATCGAGAGGCAACAGCGTTAGTATTTTCATCTGATCATCAGTATAATCCATGGATCAAAGGTAATGCAAGACCCATGGGTCATATCTAGCCCAGGACTAAAGTCCTAGAACAATTCAGGTCTATTGCCTCATGTTGTTTCACCCTCCCTGTTTTTAGGATAGAGACATCACACAGAAATCAGCTTACATCAAAACACTTACAAATAGCTAAAGGGTGAACACCATGAACATCAAGCACTTTTCTCTACTTGCAGGTCTTGCAGCCATTACCCTCACTAGTTTTCCCATGGCAGCTAATGCCCACAAAATGCATCGATCTTTCTCCAAACTTAACCTCACTGACCAGCAGGAACAGCAGATTGAAAACATCCGTAACAATACATACTCTGAAATTGAGGATATTCTCACTCCCCAGCAACAAGAGCAATTTGAAACTATAAAAACACTACGCGGTCAACTACGAGAGGCAAAAGAGGCTACAAATCTTTCTCAAGAGCAGCGAGAGGAAATCCGCGAAATTAAAAAGTCAGTACGAGAAGAGATGAAAAGTATGAATCTCTCTCAAGACCAGCGAGACGACATCCGGGAGATTAAAAAGTCAGCACGAGAAGAGATGATGGGTATTCTAACCGACGAACAGCGCCAACAAATTCGTCAAGACATGGGCTCACGTGGAGGTAAGCGTGGATTTAGAAGAGGATCATTCTAACACCAGATATCTTATGTAGGGTGGGCAGTGCTTAATAGATATTACCTTAAAAAGCCCCTTACTAGACACTGCCCACCTGAGGATTCATCTAGCTGATGTAGGGTGGGCAGTGCTCAATAGAAAACACCTTAAAAAGTCCTTTACTAGACACTGCCCACCCTACTATTAATCTCTAGAGGGTATCTATCAATAAATTATTAAGCTGTGAGTCGATTCAACATCAAAGGAATCATCGCAATGTAAACAACTGATTCACTGACCTCTGGCAAGCGCTCATAATCCTTACTTAATCGTCTTTGCCGTCTATCCCATGCAAAAGTCCGCTCAACTACCCAGCGTCGAGGTTGTATCTCAAAACTCCTCTGATGGCGTTTGACTACCTCTAATTGAAGTTCACAACCACTGGCAACTTGCTGTAATCGCGCTTCATCGGTAGCCTTGGTCAGCCCACACATGCTCTAGTTCCGGTAAGCTCAAACTCGATTCCGCTAACAGCATTCGTCCTGCGGTTACGTCTGCCATATTTGCAGCGTGGACGCTTAACTGCCAACATTAATCCTAGGGTATCTACCAAGATGTGACGCTTGCGGCCGTTGACCTTTTTACCCCCGTCAAACCCTCGCTCTGCCCCACCGACATCTGTCGTTTTGACCGATTGGCTGTCAATAATCCCAGCGCTAGCTTGACGGCAGCGACCCGCTTTTTGACGCACTTGTTGTCGTAAGGTCTGGTGAATTCGTTGCCAAACTCCCTGTTTATTCCATTTGCGGAAATAACTATAAACTGTTTTGGGTGGAGGGAAGTCGTGAGGAAGTAGTTCCCATGCACAGCCACTCCGGCTCAAATACAGAATAGCGTTGACTATTTCTCTTAAGTTCACTGTTCGTTTGCGACCTCGCCCTGTTACCGATTTAGCTGCAGGCAGCAGGGGTTCAAGAGCGAACCCACTGCTTGTCGCGCTTGGTCTGTTGGATAAGCTTTGCGATTCATTCACTTGACTCACTCCCTCTTCTAATCACTTCTCATGTTCAAGTCTCAACAGCTTCTTTCTTTAATCTTTTTTTTATAGATACCCTCTAGCCCACATTCCGCAGGTTAGCTTGGATATAGAATATTTTTTACGACACTATGGGAAACTGAGCGATCGCCTTTGGCGCGCCCTAAAGGGGGGATCGCAAGTTCAGCCATTCTCAAAAATCCTAACCAATTGAGAATAAAGCTGGCCAAAATGGCTCTTCCTACTCAAATCAATGAAACCTTTGCAGGATATAGCTTTGGCTTTTAAGCAAAGAGAAAATTATTCAAATTGAGGACGAACCTGCGGAATGTGGGCTCTAGCGTTTATAGGACTCATGAGGTACACAGAATTGTTTGACCATTGCCTCTTCCCTCTTCCCTCTTCCCTGCTCCCTGGGGTGCATCTCATATTTGTAAAAAAGTTGCGTAGGGTGCGTTAGGGGGGGCCTCATTTTCCGCCTCGTAGCCAGGGTTTAGACAGCTCGCCCCGTAACGCACCACCTTGTCAAAGAACAAAAATGAGATGCACCCGCTCCCTGCTCCATGCTCCCTGCTCCCTAAAACCCATAAATTTGTACCTCACAAGTCGTAAATTGCTATAGTTGCTCTTGTTGTTTTGCTGGATCTGGACTAGGCTTTTCTATTGGCTTGTCATTAAAAAGTCCCCTAAACAGCGATGCCCCTAATCCTACAAATAAAGTTGCTATTATGCTCATCAGAGCAAGTTTATTTGAGAGATCCCATTCATTATCTGTGGGTAACCCATTGACAGTAGCTTGGCTATTATTATAGATATATAGTTGTTCATCTTTATTGAACTGCTTTAAATCTATCACATCATCAATTAAACTTGATAGCTTAACTGTATTATAGGGAGGACTACCACATTCAATCATATACTTACCATAACCAATCCGCTCTTTTAATTCATAAAATTGATAGAAATAATGATTTTGACTGTTTTTACAAGTCGAACAATTACAGGGGATTAACTTACTACACCTTAATCGGTTATAAGAATCATGGATCTGATCTAGTTCGTAAATAACAGTAGTCAACAAGTCTCGTTTATGTCTACCAGTAACTCTAATTTTAATTTCTCGCTGTTCATAATATTCAATTACTTCTGCTTTGGTGTTATCTTTGTTTAAAATCACACCACTTCTCCACACATATTCCTGCTGATCAATCCACTTATGGATTACCACAATCAACCGAGTTATAATACCTTTGGGCATGAATTCATAGCTATAGCGGAGAATTAGATTGTCAGATTCATCCCAATCATAATCAGGTTGATTTAAACTTAGTAGTTGTGGCGCGATGTAGCTATCTTTACTCCCAGGGATTGGATAGCAAAGTTGAAACTTCATCATCAATTGTAGCAGCTCATCCTGCATATAAGCATAGTTTTCTTCCGACCAAATTTTTTCTAAATCAGCGCGGTTAAAGCAACCTAGATTGCGAATAACGTCATCGTTATCCAGCACTTTATAGACAGCATAAGGACCCCATTCCGGTTTGAGAATCACCGTTTTCTTTAATAGAGGGTCATCTTGAAAATGCAAACACACTCCCAGATCGTGTAGGTACCCGCTTAACTGTAATTTATCGTTGTATAAAGTAAACCCATTGTTTGAGCAAATCCTTAGATATTCCTCCAGACTGATGTGATTACGGCTATCTTCTTCTAGAGCGTCTCTGACTTGTTTCCAGGTTCTAGGTAAAGCTGCTTCCTTGATGTGGGGGAGGTTGCTAATATAAAATTTAATTTGGGTAAGACTATCCTCTAAACCTCGGTTAGTAGCTAGGTTGGTTGCTAGGGTTTCTTTCAAGTTGGTAAACTGTCCCCGTAAGGCGCGCTCGTTTATTTCTCTATGACGATTTTGTTTCTCATTCTTGATAATTAAGACAGGACTATTGTCGCTTAATAGTTATACTATATTAAGCCATTAGTAGAAGTCTGTGCCTTCTTTCCTGGTATCTGCTACTAGGGTGTAAAGGGAACGTTTGGTCAGGAAGAATTGATGGATAGCGTGATAAATTTCTTGTCCCCCAAAGTCCCAGATATTAACCCGAAAGTCTCGACCGTTATCCAGTGGAAATTCCCATTGGATAATGTCAATTCC
This sequence comes from Moorena sp. SS36440bin_2, assembly GCA_011524395.1. Lineage (GTDB taxonomy): Bacteria > Cyanobacteriota > Cyanobacteriia > Cyanobacteriales > Coleofasciculaceae > Moorena. The sequence goes on along the minus strand of WTKN01000122.1, from coordinate 3,463 downwards.
TTCTGTAGATTCTTCGTTTTTATGTAGTTGATAGTCTGGGTTTTCTATCTTTTTGGCTAGTGTTGTTTTTCCAGCACCTCCTTCACCGACAATCAGGAGTTTTGCTTCATAGATATAATCTTTTCCTTCTTTCAGCAGTTGTCGGAAATAAGATTTGATTGCTCCAATACCATTTTTGGTAATTTCTATTGGTGGAGATTAAAGGGGATTTCCGCTTAAATTAAGCTGGGTTAAGTTGGTAATAGTTCCGATTGTTTCTGGAACTGTTGTTAATTGATTATGCCTTAAATCAAGCTTGGTTAACTTAGATAGATTTCCGATGGATTCTGGGACTATTTTCAATTGATTATTGTATAAATAAAGCTTGGTTAAGTTAGTAAGCTTGCTGAGAGATTCTGGGAGTGTTGTTAATTGATTATTCCTTAAATCAAGCTGGGTTAATTTGGTAAGTTTGCTGAGGGATTCTGGGACTGTTGTTAATTGATTGAAATTTAAATAAAGCTGGGTTAAGTTAGTAAGCTTTCCGATGGATTCTGGGACTGTTGTTAATTGATTATAGCTTAAATCCAATACTTCCAACTGTGATAACTGAAAAACTTCATTTGGTATTTCAGTTAACTTTTCACCATCGTAGGACAACAAAATACTGCTTAAATCTAACTGTTTAATCTGCTTATATTTGGCTTTTATTATTCTCTTAACAAAACGTTCTGGGACAGCAATTTTTATTAATTATTAATTATAAATTATAGCGGGTTTAAATTAGGTGAAGTACATTTTTTTAGGGAGTAGGGAGCAGGGAGCAGGGAGCAGGGAGCAGGTAAAAGGCAAGAGGCAAGAGGCAAGAGGCAAGAGGCAAGAGGGAAAAAATCCTATGTATCTCATTAAACTAAAAACTGCTATACTTATCAAGTTCGTAGGGTGCTTTAGGGACGGGGGAGCCATGATTGTAGTGTTAGGATAATCCCTCCCGTAACGCACCATCTGGTCAAACGGCAAAAATGAGATGCACCCTTTCAAGAATACCACATTTTACCAGATAACTAATGTCAGAAGTCACAATTAACTTACCTGAAGAGGTTTTTAGTGCCCGTCGCCTTCCCCCAGAAGAATTTGTGCAGGAAATGCGGCTTGCTGCTGCTATCTACTGGTATCAAAAGCGGGAAATCTCGATGGAAAAAGCAGCCTCCGTGGCTGGGTTAAACCGTAGGGATTTTCTTGCCGCCCTAGCCCGGGAACAAATTGATGTCTTTGCTGTTGACTTTAACGATCTAGAGCGCGAGATGAACCGTGGCTGAACTTCCTGCTATCAACACATCCCCCCTAATTTTTCTAACCAAAGGTAACTATCTCGACTTGTTACAAATCATCAGCCCATCCATAATTGTCCCTCAAGCTGTTGCTACGGAAATTCAGGCATATGGGGAGACAGACGTAACAGCAGTTGCCCTCAAGAATACTGATTGGTTAGTAGTACAAGACACACCAACCATCCCTACAGTCATTCAAAGTTGGGATTTGGGACCGGGAGAGTCAGCCGTACTGACGTGGGGATATGCAAAGCCCGGTACAGAAGTGATCCTAGATGATTTAGCCGCCCGTCGTTGTGCCACTGCTTTGGGTATTCCAGTACGGGGGACATTAGGTATAGTTCTTACCGCTAAACAAAGGGGGGTAATACCTGCTGCACGCCCAGTTTTAGAACAATTGCGCTTGTGTGGGATGTATTTATCTGACCGAGTGATGAATCAAGCATTGGCGTTGGTGGGGGAATAAGACGAATCAACTATGGATATGGCTATTGATCACAAAGCGATCGCTTTTTTACCAAGATACATACAAAGAGTCATTTGTCAACACAATCGGTTGTTTAGACAGCACAGCCAAAATTCATCCCCTCGCAGCCATCTTACTAATTATTCAGCTCGAATAACTGGACAAAACCCTTCCTCTGTAACCCCTCTTTAAGTTTTTTATCTCCTGTCCAAAGCAAGCCCCCCAGTTCTATAGTCAAAGCCACATGAGGAGTATCAGTTTCGTCAATATCCCGACACAACTCGTAAGCTGTTGCTAAATGCTCTGCTGCAATCAAGTCTTCTTTATAGAGGTTAATGCGTTTGAGCAATATCTGGTAAATCCTAACAATCTCTTCTTCTCTTAACTGACTGGCTTTGAGTATCTTCTCCTTGCGCTTAAATAATTCTACCAGCACCTGCTCACAGATAAAAAAGTTATAATTTGAGTCGAGTAGTAACTCAGTAAAACGGGATTTGTCTCTGAGTAATGCTGAGAACAAAATGTTGGTATCAACTATAACTGGTTGGTTTTGTCCAATCACAATTTATTACTTATCAAGTTTAGATTTCACCTTAGACCAAACCGTAGAGTCAATCTCATCAGCTAATTCAGCCGCTACCTCTTCTGTGATTTGACTGCGCTGGCTGATTGACTTGAGTTCAAGATAGTTTAGGAGTTGGGTCAGTTGCTGATAATCAATTGCTGTCTTATCAATCTTGATGATGATAGTTTGGTCATCAACACTAAGATTGTAATAAGGATTGTTAGACATAAGTTATAAGTCAATACACTAGTATTGTAATATATTAGACTTCGGGGCAGTTGTCGGGAACAGGGAACAGCGGATCTGGGAACAGTGGACAAGAATTGACGCAAAGCGATGCAGAGGTGCGACCCGTGGCGAATTTAATTCTTAACGCGGAAAACGTACCATTACGGTCTTGGGGGAAACCCCCATGAGCGACTGCATCAAGAACACTATCAGAAAAATACTTTTGCAATAGGTCTATTCTATATAATATCTATAGCATTTTTTTTTCCTAATGAGGTACACATTTTTTTCCCTGTTCCCTATTCCCCTCCTGGGAGCAGGGCTGTAACATTGCTCATGAATAAATTGTCTTTTTCTACGGGTGAAAGGCAGGTGCGGTGCTGGAGAGAAGGTTTTTTTAAGGTGAAAAATACCAAATTATGAATAAAAATTCCCCCTATCTCCCTATCTCCTTATCTCCCCACCTCCCCACCAATGGCATTTGAGTCCGACGCAAGAAACAGCCCTGCCTCCTGGGAGGGCTTAGGTTTGGGTTACTCTTCCCTGTTCCCAGATCCGCTGTTCCCTGTTCCCTAAAACCAGAAACTCTGTACCTAACGAAATTAAAAACCGCTATGTAACGATTCAAACCGCTAAGAATTGCTGAATCACATCCTGACTAAGTTCACTAGTCGCCCCGGATGCCACAATTCCACCCTTCTGCATGGCATAGTAGCGGTCAGCTTGTCGGACAAAATGTAGATGCTGCTCCACCAAGAGCACAGAAATCCCAGTAGTTTTAATAATCCGGCGCACAGCCGCTTCAATTTCCAAAATAATCGACGGTTGAATTCCTTCCGTAGGTTCGTCTAACACTAATAACTGAGGACGTCCCATTAATGCCCGTGCGATCGC
>WTKN01000404.1 GCA_011524395.1 Moorena sp. SS36440bin_2 | reverse complement strand
AGTAATAATAGTTGATTAACTCTTGCCTCTTGCCTCTTGCCTCTTGCCTTTCTTTGAGAGAGTATGTTCACTACTCTTAGAAAAATGCTATATTAATCTTCTCTGTTCCCCATCTCCCCATCTCCCCATCTCCCCATCTCCCCATCTCCCTATTCCCTATTCCCTGTTCCCTGTTCCCTATTCCCTGTTCCCTGTTCCCACATGACAATCAAGATTGGGCAATATCTGCTCAACAGGAGTACCCTTAAACGGTTGCGCCGTCAGAATGATGGTGCCATCCTTTGCTATTACCCAGCCTTGGGCTTCGATAATCACTTTTTTTTCCTGGGGAGGTTGAGGCTGTATCACTATTCGCGTAGCGTGGCCAAAGGCCTTTGGTTGCTTCTGTAATCGTTGTCTACTGCTAGCTAACCCAGGACGAGAGAGCCAGCCCACTGTTCTGTCAGTATTAATCACCGAATCCTCTGCACTAGCTGGTAAACCCCCTTTTCCGGTAATGAAAAAGGAACTGCCGCCAGCAATCCGATTATTCTCAAAGCGACAAAGGTCATTGGCCAGGATTGCTTCTGCATCTACCGGGCTTGCTGGCAATTCGGTTAATCCTGATGTGGGGTCTACGTCTGGGGTGTTAAGGATTACTTCACCGTTGAAGGATGGGCCAAGTTCGGACGTGGCGGTGATGTCATTTTCTGGAGTTTCACGGTCTCGAAACTCTAAGCCAAAGATGCCTTGGGCATTAATCCTAACACTACCTCCTGAACCTTCTAGAGCATTGGCGGTGATGTCGCTATTTCCCAGACCGACTAAGGTATCAGTATCAATGGTAATATTGCCCCCAGTTGTGGTATTCTTAGCGTCAGTTAGAATCTTGCTTTCGTCGAGGAGTCGGATATCACGAGCTTCTAGGATAATATTGCTGTTGTCAATATTGCTGTCGTCTCCTGCTGCTGTTTCTGCTGTGATCCTGCCATTGTTGTTTAGGAAGATGGAGTTGGCATTAATCTTTACGGTGCCTGCTGAACTGCCCTGTTCAAAGCTTCTAGCACTAACAGCTGCTCCATCAGAGATTATTAACTTGTCAGTGGTAATTTTCAACAACTTTCCCGCATTTCCTGTTGCATCCCGATTAGCTTCAATAAACAAGCCGCTGCTAAAACGACCATCGGCTGACCTACCAATGAGTTCAATCCTAGAGGCATTGACAGTCAAATTTGCCCCGTTCCCTTTACTCAAAGTTCTAGCTGACACAACGGCTCCATCAGAGACAATTAACTCGACCGTGGTAATAGTTACATCTGCCCCACTTCCTTTCCCTTCAGTGCCAGCAAACAAGCCGCTGCGAAAGTCAGTATTGGCTGAGATACCCATGAGTTCAATCCTAGAGGAGGCATTGACAGTCAAATTTCCCCCGTGCCCTTCACCCCTTGTGCCAGCTGACACAGCGGCTCCATCAGAGACAATTAACTCCCCAGTAGTAATACTCACATCTCCCGCGTTTCCTGTGCCTGTAGTGCCAGCCAACAAGCCGTTGGGAAAGCGAGTCTTGACTATCGTACTCCTGATGAGTTCAATCCTAGATGCATGGACACTCAAGGTGCCCCCGTTCCCTTTACTGAAAGTGCTAGCTGATACAACAGCTCCATCTTTGACAATTAACTCCCCAGTGGTAATAGTTATATCTCCCGCGTTTCCTGTTGAGCCTGGATTAGTTTGAGCAAACAAGCCACCGGGCTCCTCATCATCAGGTGTCCTACCCATGAGTTCAATCCTAGAGGAGGCATCCACAGTCAAATTGCCCCCGTCCCCTTTACCCAAAGTGCCAGCTGACACAACGGCTCCATCTTTGACAATTAACTCCCCAGTGGTAATACTGACATCTCCCGCGTTTCCTCTTGCTCCTCGCATAACTCTGGTTCCCAAAGCGCTTATAGTAGTATCATCAGGCGATACACCAATTACTCGAACAGATTCCGAGGCATCCACTGTCACATCTCCCCCCTGTCCTGAACCAAATACATTCCCAGTTATCCTAGAACCACCCTCAAGACTCAACTGTGAAGCCTTAACAAATATTCCACCACCACTGCCACTGCCTTGGGTATTCGCAAAAACCAAAGAGCGATCGCGTAAAGTGACATTAGCCCCCTGCACCTGGATACTCCCACCACCAATACCACTGGTAGTCACAAAAGCACCGTCAGACAAACTAATATCGTGAAACTCGTTAACTGCTGAATAATCCAACACAAAACTAGTATCCGTTGGGGTCAGGTTCACCACATTATTAGAACCAACGCTCCCCAGCTCAATCCGTCCATCGGTTGCTCTTAAGTTACCACCAGGAATAGTAACCTCACCACCAATCAGCCCTAAGGTTTGACCATTTGGTACCTTAAATTCACTAGACTGATTACTAATACTCCCGGGATTGGAACCATATTGCAACCCAGATGGAATATTAATCGTCAACAACGGTTTATCATTAGGATTTTTGGCACTGAAAACTGTGCCATCGTCAAACAACACACTATCAGCAGTACTCCCAAAAAATGAGCCTACCAGATCGAGTCTGCTATTGGAACCGAAGACAATACCATTGGGATTAATCAGAAATAAATTAGCATTGCCCAATACCCCTAGAGTCCCCAAAATATTGGAAACATTTGCTCCTGTTACCCGACTCAGGATGTTGGCAACTCCAGCAGGATTCGCAAAATAAACCCGCCCAAACTCGGCCACATTGAAATCTGAAAAGCTGTGGAAGAGATTGCTTTCTCTAATCGCCCCACCTTCTATCAAATCCCCTAGGTTTCCGTTAACATCGACATTGGGTGTTACTACAGAACTTTCATTACCGAGGGTATTATCTGGGGTGATTTGTCCTAATGCGGTAGTCGCAGCTAGTAGAGAATAGACAACAAAGGGACTTGCTAGCAGAAGTCCGTAAACCACAGCTTTCATGTTAATCAATCAAAATGCTCCTGATGTCTGAGATTATTTCATGAAATACCTGTTGATTCTGTTAAGTTTTTTTTATAGCGCTATGGGCAAGTAAGTAGAGTAGGGTGGCCAAAGTGATCTAATCGTGACGAATCAAAACAACCAAATTGATGGAAAAAGCGCTGCTCTCGATTCCCGATTCTTGATTCTAAATTCTTGATTCTAAATTCTAACTTCTAACTTCCGGACTCCCTATCTCCCAATTCCGGAATGACAATCAAGATTGGGCAATATCTGATCCACAGGAGTACCCCTAAAGGGATGAGCGGTCAGAATAATCGTTCCATCCTTTGCTATTACCCAGCCTTGGGCTTCGATAATCACTTTTTTGTCCTGGGGAAGTTGAGGCTGTATCACTATTCGCGTAGCGTGGCCAAAGGCCTTTGGTTGCCCTTGTAATGGTTTTCTGCTGCTGCTGGCTAACCCAGGACGAGGGAGCCAGCCCACGGTTCTGTGGGCATTAATCACCGGATCTTCTGGAGTCGGTGGTAAACCCCCTTTACCGGTAATGAAAAAGGAACTGCCCCCAGCAATCCGATTATTCTCAAAGCCACAAAGGTCATTGGCCAGGATCGCTTCTGCATCTACCGGGCTTCCTGGCAATTCGTTTAAGCCTGAAGTGGGGTCTACCTGGGAAATATTGAGGATTACGTCACCGTTGAAGGATGAGCCAAAAGTGGAGGTGGAAGTGATGTCATTGTCTGGAGTTGGACTATCCCGAAACTCTAAACCAAAGATGCCTTGGGCATTAATCCTAACACTACCTCCTGAACCTTTTAGAGCATTGGCGGTGATGTCGCTATTTCCCAGACCGACTAGGGTATCAGTATCAATGGTGATATTGCCCCCATCAGTATTGTCGGCGTCAGTTAGAATCAAGCTTCGGTTGAGGAGTCGGATGTCACGAGCTTCTAGGATAATATTGCCTTTGTCTCCTGCTGTTTCTGCTGTGATTCTGCCACCGTTGCTAAGGAAGATAGAGTTGGCATTAATATCTACCGTGCCTGCTGAACTGCCCGGTTGAATGCTTCCAGCACTAACAACTGCTCCATCAGAGATTATTAACTTGCCAGTGGTAATATTCAACAACTCTCCGGCATTTCCTGTTGCTTGAGCTTGAGTAAACAAGCCACTGGGAAACTCACCATCGGCTGAGGTACCAATCAGTTGAATACTAGAAGAGGCATCTACAGTCAAATTGCCTCCATTCCCTTCACCCAAAGTGGCAGCGGAAACTTGTGCTCCATCAGAGACGATTAACTCCCTAGTGGTAATACTTAAATCTCTCGCATTTCCTTTCCCTTGAGTTTGAGTAGACAAGCCGCTGGAAATTTGACCATCGGCTGACCTACCAATCACTTGAATCTTTGAGTCCGCATCTACAGTCAAATTGCCCCCATTCCCTTCACCAAAAGTGATAGTATTAACTTGTGCCCCATCAGAGACGATTAACTCCCCAGTGGTAATCTTCAACTCTCCCGCATTTCCTGTCCCTTGAGTTTGAGTAAACAAGCAACAGGGAAACTGACCATCGGCTGAGGTACCAATCAGTTGAATACTAGAAGAGGCATCTACAATCAAATTGCCTCCATTCCCTTCACCCAAAGTGGCAGCGGAAACTTGTGCTCCATCAGAGACTATTAACTCCCCAGTGGTAATACTCAACTCTCCCCCGTCCCCTTCACCCAAAGTGTCAGCTGAAACAAATGCTCCATCTTTGACAATTAACTGCTCAGTGGTAATACTGATATCTCCGGCATTTCCTTTCCCTTCAGTTTGAGCAAACAAGCCGCTGCTAAGTTCAACAGTAGAGGAAGCATTGACATTAATGTCCCCCCCGTCCCCTTCACTCAAAGTGCTAGCTGAAACTATTGCTCCATCAGAGACGATTAACTCCCCAGTAGTAATACTCACATCTCCAGCATTTCCTGTGCCTTGAGTTTGAGTCAACAAGCCGCTAAAGCTACCATTCGCTGAAGTACCTATCACTTGAACCTTTGAGTCCGCATCCACTGTCAGATTTCCCCCGTCCCCTTCACCAATAGTTACAGTTGAAACTCTGGCTCCATCTTTGACAATTAACTCCCCAGTGGTAATACTGACATCTCCCGCTTTCCCTTTCCCTTGAGTTTCAGAAGACAAGCCGCTGGAAAAACGACCATCGGCTGACGTACCAATCAGTTGAACCGTAGAGTCCGCATCCACAGTCACATTTCCCCCGTCTCCTTCACCAATAGTGTCAGCTGAAACAAATGCTCCATCTTTGACAATTAACTCCCCAGTAGTAATACTCACATCTCCCCCTTTTCCTGTTGCAAGAGTTCCAGCAGACAAGATGCTGGAAGTACCATCAGCTGAGGTACCAATCACTTGAACAGTAGAGTCTGCATCCACACTCAAATTTCCCCCGTCCCCTTCACCAATAGTGTCAGCTGAAACAAATGCTCCATCAGAGACGATTAACTCCCCAGTGGTAATACTGATATCTCCCCCATTTCCCGTTGCTCCTTGAAAAACTTGGGCTCCCAAGATGCTGGGGGCATCAGGCGCACCAACCACTCGCACAGATTCAGTGGCATCCACTGTCAAATCTCCCCCCTGTCCTGAGCCAATTACATCCGTACTTATTTGAGAACCACCCTCAAGACTCAACTGAGAAGCCTTAACAACTATGCCACCACCACTGCCACTCCCTTGGGTATTCGCAAGAACCAAAGAGCGATCGCGTAAACTCACATTAGCCCCCTGCACCTGGATACTTCCACCACCTTCGCCACTCGTAATGACTCCAGCACCCTCGGACAAACTAATATCCTGAAATCCTTGAACTCCTGAATAATCCAACACAAAACTAGTATCGGTTGGGGTCAAGTTCACCACACCATTACCCACACTCCCCAGCTCAATCCGTCCATCCAATGCAGCTATAACACCACCAAGAATAGTCACCTCACCACCAATTAGCCCCAATGTTTGACCATTTGGTACCCGAAACAGACTAGACTGATTAGTAATACTTCCGGGATTTGAGCCATATTGCAACCCAGATGGAATATTAATCGTTAATAACGGTTTATCATTGGGATTTTTAGCACTGAATACTGTGCCATCTTCAAACAACACACTATCAGCAGTACTCCCAAAAAATGATCCTCCCAGATCTAGTCTGCTATTGGAACCGAACACAATACCGTTGGGATTGATCAAAAATAAATTAGCATTGCCCAATACCCCTAGAGTGCCCAAAATCTTCGAAACATTTGTTCCCGTTACCCGACTCAGGATGTTCTGAATTCCAGCTGGATTCGCAAAATAAACTCGCCCAAACTCCGCCACATTGAAATCTTGAAAGCTGTGGAAGAGATTACTGTCTCTAATCGCTCCACCTTCTATCAAATCCGCTAGGTTACCGTTAACATTGACATTTGGGGTTACAACAGAACTTTCATTGCCGAGGGTATTATCTGGGGTTATTTGCCCTAATGCCGTAGTTCCAACTAGTAGAGAATAGACAACAAAAGGACTTGCTACCACAAGTTGCTCAATCCGAGGTTTCATGTTAATCAATCAAAATGCTCCCGATTTCTCGGATTATTTCATAAACTATCAGTTAAGTTTTAATGATTTAAAAACTCTTTAAAAAGACTTTCCTGAAAATTCATAAAAATATCGCAAAGGGAACAGGGAGAGTGAAACAGTCAACTATTATTACTGTTCTGGATTACCTGTTCTGGATTACCTATTTTGGATTACTTGTTCTCGATTCCCGATTCCCGATTCCCGATTCCCGAATTCCCTATTATCTCTTCCCTGCTCCCTGCTCCCTGCTCCCTAAAATATATAAATTGTGTACCTCACAAGTCGTAGAATTGCTATATTCACACTTACGGACAGCTGACAGCTGATAGCTATTGAAATTAATGACTTGTTTCTCAAATATGAATTCGCTATAGTCCGCTAGGTCATCAATTCCTACCAAGTTTAAAATAATTTCAGTGATAAGCCAAACGATGATTTTCTGCCACATTACCCTGTCCTCTTTACTTCTCTAGTTTTAGAGTAATGACCAGAGCCAGGAATCCTGTCTCAGTTTTTGCCTCAGTTTTGGGATGAAGTGTTTGAACTGGAGTTGATTTTTTTGATTTTTATTAGATTACATTCAGGCTGTATTCAGATTATTTTTAAGTTACTTTTAGAGTGATTAATAAATAGAAAAAATAAACAATAGTAGGGGTGGATATAGCATAGTAATCAAAACTATTTATCTCAGTTTTTATATCAGTTTTGCTGTTTTATTCAGACGTCTCTCATTTTTATATAAAATTACAGCAATTCTCTTTACCAGTGATGTAAACAGGATTTTTTCCCTGCTCCCTGCTCCCTGCTCCCTGCTCCCTGCTCCCTGCTCCCTGCTCCCTGCTCCCTAAAAACCAGAATTTTGTACCTCACAAGTTGTAGAATTGCTATATGTAAACATTGACCTTTGGTCACACTAAAAGCGATCGCTAATCTAAGTAGCGATCGCTGACAGTTTTGGGTAAGAACGTTTTAAGTAAGAACTAATTGGAACAGTCTTGGGATTAAAGTGTTGTGTTATACAAATACATCAAGTGCCTGCTCAGCAGCATCGAGATTACCGAATACAGTCAGATTATCCTCGCCGCCAAGGATGGCTACTACGGCTTCTTGACCACTAACTGTTTCGCGACCGAAACTAATATTACCCAAGAATTCATCAGCGAAATCAAAGCTATCCCCTGCCTGAAAGTCAGTGATTTGGTCAAAGTCCTGGAAACCGTCTTGGAAGATTTCACTGCCGAAGGCGAAGATGTCTGCACCGGAATTGCCAGTTAACAAATCATTGCCAACGCCTCCGTTCAAGACATCATTAGCGCTACCACCAATCAGAGTATCATTGCCCTCATTACCGAAAACAGTACCGTTAACAGTGCCTGAGATACCATTATAGGTATCATCACCAGCACTGAGTAGAACATCACCGTTGATAGTACCTTGGTTAAGAATAGTTACGTCACCCTCAGCATCCTGAACATCAATAGCGACCTGAGGGCTACCTGCAACAACACCACCGTTGATAGTTCCCCTATTAATGATTTCGCCGTTCAGTTGGACTCCGTCCTCAATCAGTACTGCCGCATCAGTTTCTGAGGTCAAGGTGCCTGAATTCTCGATATCACCGTTGAAGACTGAGAGGTCAGTAATAGTACCCTGTCTGAGGCGAACAGCTGTAGCTCTGTTGTTGCCCACCGGCACACCACGTCCGATCACCGTTCCCCGATTAATCACACTACCTGTGACATCAGCACCGAGTTGTAGAGAAATGGCATCTCCATCATTGCCTTCACCCACATCGATCAGACCACGACTTTCGTTGACAATCGAGTAAGAAAGCGCACTCTGGTCAGTGTAAACGACACCATCCCGGGGACTGGCAGAGGTGAGAATCTCACCGAAGTTTTGAAGGGTAATATCTTGACCACCGATATTTACGGCACGACTAGCACTAGTGATAGTACCGAAATTTTGCAGCGCCCCAGAAGAGGTACCGCCATTGGCAAAGCTAACGCCGTTGAAAGCGCCATCAATGGTACCGGTGTTAACGATTGTACCGTTGAGTTCGACTCCCGACTCAATCAGGATACCACTGTCAGTTTCTGAGATCAAAGTGCCTTCATTGATAATATTACCATTGAAGACTGAGACCTCCGCTCCTCCGATGTCATTACCCTGTCTGAGGCGAATTGCAGTAGCTTGGTTATTACCCACGGGCACACCACGTCCGATCACCGTACCTTGATTAACCACACTGCCTGTGACATCAGCACCGAGTTGTAGAGAAATGGCATCTCCATCATTCCCCTCACCCACATCAATAACAGCATCACGACCGTTGAAAATATCATAGGATGTAAGCTGTTGCGCATTTAAATTGGGTATAATAGAGTTAACAGTCATTCACTAAAA
>WTKN01000092.1 GCA_011524395.1 Moorena sp. SS36440bin_2 | reverse complement strand
GTGATTTTTTCTTGAATAAGGTAGTTGTAGAGATCCTGATTCATCACTTGCATTCCTTCAATGGTTTCAGTTTCCATCAGTCGGAATACATCCACATCTTCTCCCTTAAGCAAGTAATCCTGTACCGTTGGGGTATTGATTAAAATGTCATGAACCGCAATCCGACCCTTATCGGTGGTTGGTACTAAGAGTTGGGCAATAACTGCCAACAGGGACTCAGCAATCTGGATGCGGATCGCTGCCTGTTCATCAGGATTGTAGAGATTCAACAGACGGTTAATACTGCTGATAGCATTGCGAGTGTGTAGAGTACCCAAGACCAAATGACCGGTTTGGGCAGCTTGCAGGGCAGTATCAACTGTGATGCGATCGCGCATTTCCCCAATTAGAATCACATCTGGATCCTCCCGTAACACAGACCGCAGAGCGTGGTGAAACTGATGGGTGTGCAATCCCACTTCTCGCTGACTAATCAAGCACTTTCGGGAGCGGTGGACATATTCAACCGGGTCTTCAATGGTAACAATATGTTTGTACTCTGTTTCATTGAGATGGCGAATCATAGCCGCAAGAGTCGTTGATTTACCTGATCCTGTCGGACCGGTAACTAAAATAATTCCCTGACCCCTGCTAACTATTTTTTTGAAAACTTGCGGTAGAGTTAAATCATCGATTGAAGGAACATCAAGGCTGATTAATCGCAGCACAATAGCTCCCCCGTTTAGGGAGTCAAAACAATTGACCCGACAGCGCACTAAGCCAGGGTAAAAAATAGCAGTATCCAGTTCTTTGGTTTCAGCAAACTGCTTCCTCTGAGCGGGAGTAAGAATCTCATTGAGGTATGCCTCAAAGACTTCCAGTGTCACCTTGGTATGACGTTTAGCCACATACATCTTGCCCCGAATCCTAAATCTGGGGACTTGTCCCACTCGAATATGAATGTCAGAAGCTTTGTGACTATGAGCCTCTGCCACGATTTGTTCGATAGAAGGGGAATGGCTAAGGTTCGAGTTAAGTTCTACTACTGGTTTAAGTGGTGATGGTAAAGTTTGAGGCTCTTGATCAATTTGCACTCCTACACCAGAATTCGTGTTCTTCATAATATGATGTACCTAGGGATACCCTTGCTGGACTGATCGGGTCAGCGCGTTGATGTTTGCTTATCTTATTGTTGGCAGTGAATTTCGGTTGCTTGTTATCCAACGAAAGAACTGTCAACCCTGTCTTGATGCAGTCGCTCATGGGGGAAACCACGGCAAAGCGCGAGTGGCGCATGGGTCTGTGTGCGGAACACCGCGATTCTCCTTTGGAGACACTACGTGAACGCACCGCTGTTTGCCCCGTGGGAACCCCCAAAACCGCGCTGCCTTGCCAAGACCGCGCTGCATCGCTAGAGAAATTTTACTTTAGATAAATATTTTTCACACTAATCTAGCTAGGTTTTTGATATTGCTGTCAGAATCACTTAGATATGATATAATTAAACGCTAGGGATTAGAATGATAGCCTGAGGTACCAGAACTTAAGGGTAAGTATTCAGCTATCAGCGGTCAGCCGTGAGCTTTTAGCTCACCCTACTTGAGGTGCGGTCAGCTGAAGTAACTCAGCATTATTGCAATGCTTAGCTGTTTTATTCAATACCTGCTCCTGTAGCGTATCTGTAGCGCATTAGCTGATAGCTAGCTGAACGCGCACGCACCTCAAGTAGCGCTTAAGCTGACGGCAGAAGGTAGAAGGCAGAAGGGACGAGAGTTGGAGCTAGTTTGTAAAAAGTACAGTGATTTTACGAATAATTAATTGCTTTAGTTAAGTTAAAGGAGTTAATTTAAACTAGCGAATTGAGCTGATGGAGTTAATGTTATAAAACGGTTTACTGGACAAGATATTTTTAGCAGTTTAACCCATGCTCTTCCATAGCTTTAATCCCATCAAAGCCTTAAATTAACCCAAACCCAGTTCCCGTTTGAGCAGATTAATCGACTTACTACCAATATAGTTTTCACAACGGATCAGCTTGGGTGGTCGAATAATATCTTCACGAGCGGCTAAAATTGCCTCTTTAACAGTTTGATAACTTGCCTGATCGCTAATAATTATCTGGGAACTGCGAACCAACGCTTTTAGTTTATAGTTGTCCTTGATCTGAGCCGTCATAACTAACAACTCATCTCCCCGTAGACTATGGACAATAATTTCGACCACTTTTAAAATCCCAGAACTAATGCTAACCACTCCTAAACGGTTACCTTTGGAGAGACTCTTAATTAGCTTAAGTTCTGGTTCATAGTCATAAATATCAACAGGGATAACACGAACAGATTTAGGGGCAACAATCGCTTCTGCTTTACCGATAAAATAGCGACTAGTAACTACTGTAGCCGAGTGAGTTTGATCCAAAGCTTCTGAGAGTTCTTCCATGGGCACCAACTGTACCGGGATTCCCAAGGATTCTTCTAACTCTTGCACCATCAATTCTCCAGCACCAAGATCTCGTGACTCTACAGTCACCAGTACCCTAGCGCTACACCGTAACCGCCAGTCAATCTCCGACAAAAATAGTTCCCTAGCTTGGTTAAGGGAGCAACCTTGTCCGAGAAGTTGATTGAGGCTATCTTGAACAACTTTGTAAGCTTCGGGGGAAAACTGGTTAAGAAAGCCAGCCTGACGTCGATTACCCCCTTCATGACCCTGTGCTTTAACATAAATGCCTGAGCCAGCATGGGACTCTACTAGTCCTGTTTCTTCTAACTGCCGATATACCTTGCTGATGGTATTGCGGTGCAAACCCGTCTCCATCGCTAGCTGACGAGTACTGGGCAATTTATGTCCTGGGGGATATTGTCGGGATGCGATCGCAAACTGAATTTGGTCAAATAGCTGCTTCGAGGCAGGTATTTCACTATCTTGTTGAATATGATACTGAACCATTACAGAGTCTCCAAAATCCCCTGTTTATGACTATTATATTGTAAATTTTATAGTTTAAACTTTTGGTTCAACTTTTGCTATCCACTTCAGCTAGAATGTAATGATTCAGCTGTCAGCCGTGAGCTAAAAGCTCACGCGTGCGCGTTCAGCGGTCAGCTTAAACTAGGATTTGGGAGAATTTAATAGTTCGATATTTGTTCGAATTCAAAGTCTCGGTAGTAAGAATTCAGCCGTCAGCTGATAGTTTATATATCTAGCACTGATAGCACCTCAAGGATAACCAACCGTCTGTAGCGCATTAGCTGTTCCCGTACCGTTGCCATTCCTGTAGCGTTGCCAAAGGCCATAGGCCAAGGCCTTTAGCTATTAGCTGATAGCTGACTGCTTACAAAAAATTAGCTACTTATAACGAATTTATATCCTAAATAACCAAGTCATAAAAATCAATAAAAATCAATAAAAATCAATAGAATTTAAAGTTATAATCTGGAGTATACTGAACTATCCAATTAAGTAAGCTAGTGAATTAACGTCTTATTTATTTTATAAATACAGGTATAATCTAGAGTTAAGCTACTGCTGTAGAATTGGCGCTGAATTCAGCAAGCCAAGAAAACCTTTAGCTTAGCATCTATCACTGCCAAGCAAGAGCTTCATATCCTTCCAAATCGATTATGACACATAGGGAAATTCGTACCATGTCCGTCAAGGTGGTCAATGGTGATCTAGACATAGCAGCTTACCTGGCAATGCCGGTGGCAGAAACACCTCTTCCTGGAATTGTGGTGCTGCAAGAAATTTTTGGGGTGAATGGCCATATCCGGGATATCACAGAACGGTTTGCCAAAGAAGGCTATGTTGCGATCGCTCCGGCACTCTATCAACGCCTTGCCCCAGGTTTTGAGACAGGTTACACCACTAAAGACATTAAGATTGGCAAGGAATACAAGGCACAAACCAGAGCAGCAGAACTCCTGGAAGACATCCAAGGAGCCATCGATTACCTGAGGAGTAAAACCCCTGTGCAAGATAACCCCATCGGCTCTATAGGCTTTTGTTTCGGCGGTCATGTTGCTTATCTAGCTGCTACCTTAACCGATATTAAAGCTACTGCTTCGTTTTATGGCGCTGGGATTACTACCATGACTCCTGGCGGTGGTGAACCAACTATTACTCGCACACCAAAGATTAACGGTACACTCTATGGTTTCTTTGGGATGGAAGATGCTAGCATTCCAGCAGAAGAGGTTGATCAGATTGAAGCTGCTCTTGATAAAAATAAAATTAATTATCGCATCTTTCCTTACGATGGTGCAGACCACGGATTTTTCTGTGACCAACGGGCTAGCTACAATGAAAAAGCAGCTACTGATGCGTGGGCTAACGTTTTGCAGCTGTTTAGGGGAAAACTTGACTAAACCGTCACCGGATCCCAACTTCTTAACCAACTAATCCCATATCAGAAATCATTACTGATTTTAAACCGTTAATCATCATGAATTCAAAATCCACCTCTTCGACCACCAGCAAATCATCCTTTTCTATGGATGATTTTGCTCAAGCCCTAGAAGAATACGACTATGAGTTTAAACAGGGACAGGTGGTACGTGGAAGAGTAAATAACTACGAAAGCGATGGTGCTTATGTAGACATCGGTGGTAAGTCCCTGGCTTATATACCAATTCGTGAAGTTTCCTTAGAATTGGATCAGGATTGGTCGGAAGTACTGCCCTTGGATGAGGACATAGATTTCCTGATTATTCGGGAGCAGAATGCCGATGGTCAAGTTACCCTTTCCCGGCGTCAGCTGGAGATTAAGCAGGTTTGGGATGATTTGATGGAACTCCAAGACAATGGAAAATCATTAGATGTCCGGGTTTCTGGAGTGAATAAAGGTGGTGTCACCGTGGATGTGCGCGGATTGCGGGGATTCATTCCGCGATCGCACTTGAGTCAGCACGACAATCTAGATTCCTTGATTGGTCAGAAACTAACAGTCACTTTCCTAGAAGCTGACCGCGATCGCAATAAGCTAGTGCTTTCTCAGCGGGAAGCTGTGCGTGCTGCTACTTTCTCTGAGCTAGAAGTGGGACAATTAGTAGAAGGTAAAGTAGCTGCGATCAAGCCCTTTGGTGTGTTTGTGGACTTTAATCAAACCAATGGTTTGCTACACATTAAGCAAGTAAGCCAAAATTTCGTTGAAGACCTCTCCAAGGTGTTTGAAATCGGTCAAGTGATCCAGGTAATGATTATTAACTTGGATGAAGGAAAAGGTCGTATTTCTATGTCTACCAGGGTTTTAGAAAATTACCCAGGAGAAATACTTGAAAAGATGGCAGAGGTAATGGCTAGTGCTCCAGCTCGTGCTGAACGTGCTAGGCAAAAACTATTACAAGCATAAGTTAGGTTCTTTGAATCGATCATGTTTTTTGTTTGTTGTTGACCGTTGACTGTTGACTGTTGACCGTTGACCGTTGACTGTTGACTGTTGACTGTTGACCGTTGACTGTTAACAGTCAACCATGAACCTTAAAATACCTGATGAATCAAAACAATAGCCCAATGCATACCCTTACCGTAGATATTGGTGGCAGTGGCGTTAAGGTGATGGTATTAGATGAAGTGGGTAATCCCATCACCCAACGTAGTCGCTTAGAAACACCCCAACCTCCTAAGCCGGATGCTATTATTCATGCGATCGCATCCCTAGCACTCGGACAAGGGAATTTTGAACGGGTATCGGTGGGATTTCCTGGAGTTGTGCGCAATGGGATAACCTATACGGCGGTAAACCTCGATCCCGATTGGGAGAGATTTGATCTCGCTACTACCCTATCTCAACGCTTAGGCAAACCGGTGCGAGTAGCTAATGATGCCGATGTGCAAGGATTAGGAGCAATTACTGGCAAGGGAGTGGAATTGACGATTACCCTAGGCACAGGGTTTGGTTCTGCTTTATTTGTGGATGGCAAGCTGGTGCCAAATCTGGAAATGGGACACCATCGTTTTCGTAAAGGGGAAACCTACGAAGAACAGTTGGGGCGAGCGGCCTTAGAGAAAGATGGTAAGAAGAAATGGAATAATCGTCTCAAAAAAGCGATCGCATGCCTGGAGCGTTTGTTTAATTATAATTACCTTTACATTGGTGGTGGTGAAGCCAAAAAAATTAACTTTGAGCTACCCCCCAATGTAAAAGTAGTGCCCAATGTTGCTGGGTTATTGGGGGGTATTGCTTTGTGGCGGGATTAGAAAAAACCCTTAAATACTATAGCGCTAAACAAATATAGCGCGCTTACACTATAACCCTAAGCTATAGCTTTTCCTACATAAACCTGTGTTAAAAATTCCCGAATTTTCTGCTGATATTCGGAAGTAGCAACAGTTGTCAAATTATTGTGACCTGCATCAGGAACTAGCCAAAGCTGTTTAGGAACTGTAGCAGCATCGAACAACACTTGACTCATCGTAGCAGGCACCGTGGTATCATTAATGCCATGGATTAAGAATATAGGTGCTTGGATTGACTTGATTTTACTAATTGAGTCAAACCGCTGGGTAAGCAGAAGATCGATCGGCAAGAAACCATATTTTCTCTTATAATCTGCCATATCCCGCATGGAAGTAAATGAGCCTTCCGAAATCAAGCCTGCCATTTCTGGGTTACGCACCGCTAGATCAATCGCGATTGCTCCCCCCATGGAATGACCATAGACAAAAATATCTTGGGGATTGATGCCTCGTTGTTTGACTAGATAATCCCAAGCCACTTGAGCATCTTGATAAACTTGGGATTCCCTAGGAAATTTCCCCTCGCTGCGACCATAGCCTCGGTAGTCAATCAGCAGCAGGGATAAACCGACCTGATGTAACCGTTGGGCTATTTCAAGATATCCCCCAATATTAGAGGCATTACCGTGCAGAAATAGCATCACCTTACTTTCTGGTGAGTCAGAGGGAATCCACCAGCTATGGATTTTCTCAACTTTATCCTGATTGGATATTGGTAACCAAACCTCTTCGTAAGGCAAACCAAAGTCAGCTGGTGTATTTTCAATCACTGAGGCAGGACAAAACATTAGCCTATGTTGCAACAGCAACACGGAGGTACAAACTAAGGCGTAAGCGATCGCTAAAAATCCTGCAACAATCAACATAATCAATTATCTTGATACTTCATCCTTAATCCTTCAAAACCGGTTGACTTAGATGCCATTCGGTTGCTTTTTCATAAGCATAACCTACTTGGAATAGCTGGTCTTCCCGCAATACATTACTAATCAACTGTATCCCAATTGGTAATCCCTGTTGATCAAAGCCACAGGGTATACTCATCCCTGGTAACCCAGCCAGGTTAACTGGAATAGTCATCAGGTCATTGAGATACATACTTAAGGGGTTTTCTGTCTTTTCCCCAGCTTTAAACGCTGTGGAGGGAGCTGTGGGAGAAACTAGCACATCGACCTTCTCAAAGGCTGCCTCAAAATCCTGTTTAATCAGAGTACGAACTTTTTGGGCTTTGAGATAATATGCATCATAGTAACCAGCGGATAGGGCATAGGTTCCTAGCATAATCCGGCGCTTGACTTCTGCACCGAACCCTTCAGCACGGGTTTTGGTGTACATAGAAAGGAGATTGTCAGCATCTGATGCCCGTAAGCCATATTTAACCCCATCGTAGCGAGCTAGATTGGCTGATGCTTCTGACGTAGCAATGATGTAGTAGCAAGGCACACCATACCGGAATCGGCCACAGGAAATTTCCTGGATTTCAGCACCTAAGTCTTTGAGCTGATCAATGGCTTTAGTTACTGCTTTCTCTACTACTGGGTCTAAGCCTTCACCAAAGGTTTCTGTAATAATGCCAATCTTAACTTTACCATTAGATTTTAGGTCTGGTTTCAGGAATTGGGTGTAGTCGGGAATGTCTACTTTGAGGCTGGTAGCGTCATTGGGATCATATCCTGCGATCGCATTCAGTAAAATAGCGGCATCTTCTACAGTCCGAGCAAATGGTCCAATTTGATCTAAGGACGACGCAAATGCCACTAAACCATAGCGCGATACTAAACCATAGGTCGGTTTCATGCCAACTACTCCACAGTAAGAAGCCGGTTGACGAATAGAACCACCGGTATCAGAACCCAGAGCAATGGGACATTCCCCAGAAGCTACGGCTGCCGCCGAGCCCCCGGAGGAGCCGCCGGGGACATGGGATAAATTCCAAGGGTTTTTAGTAAGTTGAAAAGCAGAGTTTTCCGTAGAACTCCCCATGGCAAATTCATCCAAGTTGGTTTTACCTACCATTACTGCCCCAGTATCTTTCAGTTTTTGGGTCACTGTTGATTCGTAGGGTGGGACAAAATTGGCCAGAATCCGGGAGCCGCAGGTGGTGGGAATCCCTTGGGTACACATATTGTCTTTTATGCCAATGGGTATACCGGCTAAAGTCGGGAGCTCTTCACCAGCTGCGATTTTCGCATCTACTTGACTAGCCTGTTCTAAAGCATAGTCTGAGGTGATGTGGAGGAAGCTTTGGACTTGAGGCTCTAGGGCTTGAATCTTATCTAGGGCTTCTTGGGTGATTTCTACAGCTGAGCGTTCTTTGTTGATTAGCTGTTTATGCAACTCGCGGACGGTGTCCATGCTTACTACCTTTACTGACTTAACCATTTCAACTCTAGTATTCTGACAAAAAATTCATGGCTTAGGGGTTGGGGCTCAGGCTTTTGCAAAGGGAGTAGGGAACAGGGAGTAGGGAGTAGGGAGTAGGGAGTAGGGAGTAGGGAAAAGGGAACAGCCGATCTGGGAGTAGGGAACAGCCGATCTGGGAAACAATCTTGTGTATCTCATTCCAGACTAATAATAATGGTGTATCTGTAAACTAGACCGGGAAGAAAACTCTACCGGTTGTTTTCTAGATAATGCGTTCGCGCCAAATTCCCCTTACCTCTTCCCTGCTGCCTGCTCCCTATTCCCTATTGCCTATTCCCTATTGCCTATTCCCTATTGCCTATTCCCTGTTCCCTGTTCCCTGTTCCCTGTTCCCTGTTCCCTGTTCCCTGTTCC
>WTKN01000034.1 GCA_011524395.1 Moorena sp. SS36440bin_2 | reverse complement strand
TAGAAGCGGCTGAGATATCCAGCTGCCAAGAAATCCTCTTCCTGAGCCTGCATCAGGATATTAGTATCAGAGCGCAGACCATGCATCAAGGCTGTAGCACATTTGATATGTTCACTAATGCTACTATCAAGCTGTAGTAACCCAGCCTGAAGGTAATGGGTTAATAGCGTCGCGGTGGCTCTTGCTTGAGGACGAAGGTCAATAAATTCTGCTTTCAACTCCCCTTGACTACTGTGATGATCAAATATTGCAATTAGAGGAATATTTGCCTCGGTAACAATCGGTAATAGCTGGGTGGTTGTACCCTGATTATCAATCAGCACATAGCCCTGATACACCGATAAATCTTGATTTTTTGTGGTCTCCACACTCCAGCGTTTGGTTGGTAAACCAGTCAGCTTAACCAGGGCAATGTTTTCCTGGTGAGAGAGGGTACCAGCATAGACAATATCGCATGGGATATTATACTGCTCGGCAATCAACTGGTAAGCCCAAGCGCTAGAAAGAGCATCTGGGTCAGGGAAATCTTGTAGGATGATCAGTTGCCGCTCATTTTGATGGCGTTCTAGAGTCTCCTGCAACTGTTGTACTTTTGAATGTATTTTTGAAGCTGATGTAGCCGACTGCCGCCTTTTTGCTTGGGAATTTCCCACGGAAGAATTTACATCTTGAGTAGATGACGGTTGCGCTTTCGCATCAACCTGTTCTGAATCTAAGCTAGATGCACCACTGTTAAGTAAATTGTTAGTCATTAACCATTAGTCATTAGTCATTAGCCATTGCTCATTAACCATTAGTCATTAGTCATTAGCCATTGGTCAACCCCCTTTTGGCTTGATTAGTCGTGGCATGAGTTAGCAGACTAGGCACCAATCACATACTTCCGCCACTCCTGATGCCGTCCAGTTTTTAAGTATTTAGCAATTTCAAAGTGGAGACTACTATAAGGTCTCCGGGGTTGGGTTCGCAACATCATGTTGGCTTCTTTAGGGGTGCGATTCCCTTTTTTGACGTTGCAGCGCACGCAAGCTGTAACAATATTTTCCCAGGACTCACCTCCATGGCGAGAACGAGGAATCACATGATCTAACGTTAAGTCATCACCGCAGTAGCCGCAGTATTGACAAGAGTGACCATCACGGTGCAGGATGTTACGACGGGTAAGGGGAATATCTTTGTAGGGTACCCGGACGTAATGGCGCAGTCTAATCACTGTAGGCAGTGGAAAATCTGCGTAAACGTATTTGCCGTTATGTTCGATACGCTCTGCCTTACCCTTGATCAACAAGACAACTGCCCGTCGCCAGTTGGTGATGTTGAGCGGCTCATAGGAGGCGTTTAACACCAGAACCTTACCCATTGGTGATCTCAGCTAGGAGGATTTTCCCAGATAGTAGCACAGGTTGCTCAATCTGGGTTATTTTTCCATGGGTTAGTTTAATTTACCCTATTGCTGAACTGCTGAACTAAAGGCTGAACTATAGAAATCCCTCAAGGGTCAAGTCAAGTCAACTATAGTTAGGTCAGTTACCCATTACCCATTACCCATTACCCATTGCTTTAGGGCCTGTGAGCAGATAAGTAGTCATTTTCCCTTTGCCTTTGACTTCAAACGGTTCCCGTTGCTCAAACCGGTACTTATCTTTTAATTTCTCATAGGTAGTAACTGTAACCTGAATGCCACCTGGTATACCCTGAGATTCCATACGGCTAGCTATATTTACGGTATCACCCCACAAATCATAGCTGAATTTTTTGATTCCAATTACCCCAGCCACCACTGGTCCACTGTTGATGCCAATCCTGAGACGGAAATTGTGATTCGTTTGAGCATTGTACTGGGCAATTAATTTTTGCATATCCAATGCCATTTTAGCGATCGCATCCGCATGATACTTGGAGGGTTTTGGCAGACCGGCAACAGCCATATAAGCATCACCAATCGTCTTAATTTTTTCGACACCATGCTCCTCAGCTAGTTGGTCAAACTCTGAGAAAATTACATTGAGAATTTCGACCAGTTCGGTGGGAGAGGTTTGGGTTGAGAGTTTGGTAAAGTCAACTAAATCAGCAAACAAAACAGTTACATCTTCAAAACTTTCTGCCAGAGTACGTTCTCCTTTTTTTAACTGTTCTGCAACCGGTTCGGGCAAGATATTAAGCAGCAAAATATCAGCTTCGCTTTGGGCACGACGAAGTTCATCTTCAGCTTTTTTGCGCTCTGTAATGTCGCTAACTGTGCCTTCGTAGTAGAGTAAATCACCAAAATTGTCTCTGACTGCTCGTATATTTTCCGAAATCCAAATTACCATACCATCTTTCCGATAAACCTCGGACTCAACCTCTGATAACGTTTCTTCTGTGTGGATTAGGGCTAATATATCGTCACGACGCATCGGTGCGAGGTAGAGTTGTTGACCAATATCCGTGACTTGATTAATCAGTTGTTCTGGGGACTGATAGCCCAAAATACTTGCTAAGGCTGGATTAGCGGTGATAAATTGTCCTTCTGGTGTAACTTGAAAAATGCCTTCAGTGGCATTTTCAAAGATACTGCGATATTTATGCTCAGCTTCTTGTTTCTGCTTGATTTCCTGTTGCAGCTGAAAATTTTGTGCTTGTAGTTGCTTTTGTAAACGCCCGATTTTCAAGTGAGTGTTTACTCTCGCTCTTACTTCTTCGTGCTGCACTGGTTTAGTGAGATAATCTACTGCACCGAGCCTGAAACCTTTAACTTTGTCGAGAGTATCAGTACGAGCGGTCATAAAAATAACTGGGATGTCTCTAGTTGACTCTTGAGCTTTTAAGCGACGGCAAGTTTCAAACCCATCAATTCCGGGCATCATAATATCCAGTAAGATTAGATCCGGTTGAGCATAGTTAACTTTCTGGAGGGCACTATAGCCATCTTGAGCGACTAAGACTTTGAAGCCAGAATTGCTCAACAACTCAAACATCACACCTAAATTAGTCGGACTATCATCAACAAGAACAATTACACCTTTATAGCCAATTTTGTTATAGCTCTCAGTTAGGGGTATTGTCCTGGAATAGGAATGATGATTAGTTTGAGTTACTGAGGAAATATTCATAATTACATGAACTCGTTATTGGGGTTTTTCGCTAATCAATGGCTAATTAATAATAGCCAAAGTACTCGGATATTATCTGACAATAAAATAGTGCTCTTTAAAAATAAACCTTAAAAACTATAATAACTTATTCCTGGGGTGACTATTCATTTAAATAGCGATTGTTTTTAAAGATATATAGTTGATTTTTAACTAACTTTATCAGGGGTTATTAAATACTTTTATTTTCCAGTAAATTAGTGGTATTTTTTATCCATGTACTTCCCAACAAATTCCAATATTTGTCGTTCTTGAAAACCTTTTGATAATTTACGCAAAGTTTGAGCAAAGGGGATGAATTTATGATCCAACTGTTCAATCAAATTAGCTTCTTCTTGGATGCCTCGAATATCACCCATAATTGCGAGTTCATACAGAATGGATATTTTCTCTGGCGATGGCGGTACAGGCATAACATCTTCAGCTTTCTCTGCCTTAGTGGATTCTACAATTCCTTGTCCTCCTTGTTGTTCCTCCGAAACCTCTGGTAAATCTAAATCTAGCCAAAAAATACTACCTTGACCGACAGTGCTTTTCACCTTTAATTCACTACCCATTAATTCGGCTAAACGTTTACTAATCGATAATCCTAAGCCTGTACCATTAACCTGACGGTCAGTATTGCCCACTTGATGGAATGGCAAAAATATTTCTGCTAGTTGTTTTGGTGGGATACCAATGCCAGTGTCTGCTATGACAAAGCGCATTTTTTTAGTACCTTGCTTTTCGGTTAAAGCTTGTTGGCGTAGCGTGGCCGTTCGCGCAGCGTGGCCTACGGCCTTAAGGCCACGGTTTTTAGGTTGTTCGCCTTTGGCATTACCGTAGGGTAGGTTGTCTTGATCACCTTGGCCTTTCGGCCACCCTTCAGGGTCGCCTACGGCGAAAGCGTGGCCTTCGGCCGACCCTGCGCTAACAAGGTTAAACCGATCAACGTTCAACTCTGAACACCCCAAATAACCAACTTTAAACGTTAC
The DNA here is from genome assembly GCA_011524395.1 of Moorena sp. SS36440bin_2. Taxonomy (GTDB): domain Bacteria; phylum Cyanobacteriota; class Cyanobacteriia; order Cyanobacteriales; family Coleofasciculaceae; genus Moorena. The sequence goes on along the minus strand of WTKN01000034.1, from coordinate 4,924 downwards.
CTCACCAGTATCTGTAAATTTGACAGCATTTCCCAAAAGGTTCATCAGAACTTGTCGCAGTCTTATTTCATCACCCTTGACAAATTCAGGCAGGGGTGAAAGGAATTCGTAACGGAATGAAATGTTTTTTTGTTTAGCACTGATCACCACAATTTCCACAATACCTTCTAGAAACTTGGGAAACTGAAAATCCCTGACATCCAGTTCCATTTTTCTGGCTTCGATTTTTGATAGATCCAGGATGTCATTGAGTAGGGTTAATAGATGCTGACCACTTTGCTGAATAATACTGAGCTGCTCTTTGTGCGTAGCGCTCAGATTGGGTTCCTCTTGGAGGATTTGGGCATAACCTAAAATGCCGTTAAGGGGGGTACGTAATTCATGACTCATGTTGGCTAAAAATTCACTCTTAGCCCGATTGGCTACTTCCGCGTCAACTTTAGCCTGCTTCAACGCCTGTTCTGCCTGTTTGCGATCGCTAATGTCTCGAAAAATTCCCTGCACAACTCTCTTCCCTTGCAGCTCTAAAGTAGTCGCACTAACTTCTACAGGAACGGTTGTACCAACTTGATGCAATAATTCCAGTTCTTCTTGAAATACACCCCCTGCCTCCACATGTTGGTGCAAAATTTGGGCGTAGGCTTTGAATCGTTCTGGTGGAATAATCTGACTATTATGCAACCCAATAATTTCATCTCTACCACGGCCCAGCATCTGTTCTGCCATCTGATTGGCTTCCAGGATGATTCCGGTTTCCGCATCTGCCATCAGAATCGCATCACCAGCTGACTCAACTAACTTACGATACTTCTGTTCCGCCTGCCGTAGTTTTGCCTCTGATAGCTTGCGTTCAGTGATATCTCGGTTGCAGAAGATTCTACCATAGTAATCCCCACCACTCGTAAGCACTGGTGCTGAATAAAAGTCAAAAATACGCTCATCCTTGGTTACAAGTTCATCGTAGTGCGTTGTTTTGGGATGAGCCTGGAGATAGTCCACCTGAGCCAGAAATTCTTCGGGATGCTTCAGTTGAGAACTCAGCTGCTTGAGCAATTCTTTAATATCATTGGCTTGAAACAACTGTTCTGGAGTCTGCCACAACTCACAAAAATGCTGGTTGTAGGAAACCACCCGAAAATTTTCATCAACCACTAAAATTCCATCAATGGCAGCTTCTTGTTGCGCTTTGAGCATGGCATTTGTACGGAGTACATCCTCCTGTGCCACAGAGCGCTCAATGGCAATTCTAGCGAGTTGGGTGGCTTTATCCGCCAGTTCTTGCTCTTCGCGGTTTGGGGTATGAGGTTCAGTGTAATAGTTTGAGAAGGTGCCTAGCACCGTTCCTTCAGTGGACAAAATGGGGATAGACCAACACCCTCTGAGATTGTGGGAGAGTGCAAAATCCCTTATATTTCGACACAGGGGATGAGTAGCAATATCCTTAACCATCACCGGTTCTCGCCAATAGGCGGCAGTGCCACAGCAACCGATATATGGACCAATAACCATACCATCAATCGCCTGAATATAGGATTCTGGAAGGCTGGGAGCGGCACTATGACGCAGATTAACCCCATTTTTATCCACCAGCAAGAAGGCACACCTAATCTTGGGCAATTGCTCCTCAATCAACCGAGCCAGTCGGTCTAGTACATCTGGCAGCTTCTCCCACTGGGTAATCATTTCCAGGATACGATTTTGTCCAGCTAACAAGGCTTTAACTCTCTGGCTATCAGTAATGTTAGTAAAGGTACCAACTAGACGAACCACTTGACCGTTATCATCTTTGATCACCAGACCAGTCGAGAGAATCCAGGAAATTGAGCCATCTGTGCGCAGCAGACGAAACTTGTGTTTCCACTGAGAACTTCGTCCAGCCAATAGGTTATCTAGGATGGCTGTCACCTCATCAATATCCTCAAGATGAATCAGTGCCAGTAATTCATTAATGGTCGGTCTATCTTCATCCAATGGGTAGCCAATCAGGCTAAGAAATTGTGGCGAGTAGTAATGATCATAGGTTTTCAGGTTTATTTCAAAGAGTCCGTTGGTATTGGCTTGAATAGCTAGAGCAAACCGTTCCTCACTCTCCCTAAGCGCATCCTCAATGCGTTTGTGTTCCAGAACCTCCGCGATTAATTGTCGATTGAGCTGCCTCAGGGTAGCTGTTCGCTCTTGAAATTGATGTTCCAGCTGTTCATTCTGCTGACGAAGTGCCTCTTGAGCTTGCTTACGCTCTGTGATATCCTCAACTGTAGCTTCGTAGTAGAGTAGAAAGTTACTACTATCATGGATCGCCCGCACATTCTTGGAGATCCAGATTATAGTACCATCTTTTTGATAAATCTGTGCTTCAAACCCTGAAACAAGACCATCTTCCTGTAGCTGTAGAAGCAAATCTGCCCGTCGTTGAGGATCAACATAAAGTTGGTGGGCAATATCGGTGACACTTGCTACGAGTTCTGCCGATGATTGATAGCCATATATTCTCGCTAGTGCCGGGTTAGCACTGATATAGTGTCCGTCAGGTGTGGTCTGACAAATGCCCTCCATAGCATTCTCGAAGATGCTGCGGTATTTGGCTTCGCTTAAGCGCAACAATTCTGCCCCTGCGTTTAGTTCTGATGTAGTTGCTGCCAACAATAAAGCGATTGTTGCCATCAGTATCATAAAAACCTGTAGCAGGGGAACTGCTTTGCTCAAGTCCCCGGTGCTGGCAAAAAACGGTCCGGTACCCAAACTGGTTCCTACAATAGCAATGCTCGATACCATCAAGCAGCCTAGGGTGGTCAGGCGTTGACCAAATTGGAGGGCAGCCCAAATCAGCCAGGGAAATGTCAACCAGGCGAGGGGATAGGTTGCCATTTTTGGCCCAATGTCCGACCCAAACACTCCCCAACTCACTGTCAAGAGTGAAATCAGCCAGATAGCTGCCAAAATAAATTGTTTTATCTTTATGCTTGCTTGAGGGGTTAACGGTTGTTGGTTGGACAGTCGCAGGTTAGTTTGGGTTGACTCTTCAACTTTCTCAACCTTGGCCAATTGGCCACGCTTTCGGCAAAGCCATTCGCGAAGCGTGGCCGAAGGCCGACCCTGCGCGTTCGCGTTCGCACAGCGTCGCCTACGGCGAAAGCGTGGCCGAAGGCCAAACGCGAACAACCGGCCAACCTTCAATTCCTTCACTAGGTAGCACCACACTAAAAACACTGGTACTAGGACTAAAACCACCATTAAGTCCCCTAACCACCATTGCCACCACATCCCACCGAAATTCCTACCATCAAATTCACCACTCAGGTGTAAGTTAGTTAGACTGACAGTCGGAGCGATCAGTGTGGCAAGTATCGACAGCCCTAGGAAACCCAATACATCTCGTCGCCGTTCTAGGGAAGGACGAAGCTGCCACAACCGTGCTAATCCTATCGAGAGGAATACTGACAAAATATACCCTAAAGCTGTTATCCCAGAAACTGGCCAGAACCTCTGAGGCGAAACAGTCCAGAAAAATTCTCCCCAAGAAACCGATGGCAAAACTCCTTGGTGTTTGGATAACCACCAAAGATGCTCCCTTAGTAGTAATACAGTTGCTTGGGTAATTCCTGCGGGAGACCAAACTGGTGGTACTAATGTATTCCCTGCAATCCATCCATGGACTAAGTTTGCCAGCCCAAGGTAAACCAAAGTCAGTAAACCTACATTGGTTGAGTGTTGCCAGAATCCTTTTGCAATGAAAATCATTTTGGGAATACGCCCAAAGATGGAGTTAGGCGATATTAATCTTTATGCACATTGACATAATTTTCAATCCAGAAACCGGTAAATTCCGCAACTTTACAAACTCTTTTATTTTCTAGTTATATTTTTTTCATTCTCTTTAAATTAAAGGTTTTTTTGAGCTAGAGATTTAGTTAAAGTGAAAAGTGAAAGGTTATGGGTGAAGGCTATCGACTTAAGCTAGCCTATAGCGAAGGAGACTGGTAATTGTTCATTGTTGTTCATTGTTGATGGTTTTTCCTTGTCTGCCTTCCCTTTGCTTGAGAAGAGGTAGCCTGGGTGAAAGATACGACACCAATCTCCTCTGATTCCCCTTTCTCCTTTTCCTTGTCCGCTGTTAACTATCATCAAGGAGCCAAGGCAAGTGGTATCCCATTCAACTCAAACTTTTTATCAAGCTGAAATTTCACATAATCCCCCTAACGCCAGTCCCTAGGGGACATGACGCTGGCATTTTATATTAAACCTCAGCTATTAAAGGTTTTTAAATCAGCGCACCCACATACTTTTCCTTCTTTGGTTATCTAAAAAACTTGTATCTCAATCTTCTAATCTCGTAGGTGAGTAGGTGGTTTGTGGCAAAACATTAACGTAGTTATTTGAAGAAGAGTAGTAAGCGATGATCAACAAAGGTAATGTTAAGGTCAACAGCGCAATTACCGTACCCAAGACTTCTGCCCATCTATATGGGTGAGGGTCAGAAGAGTTGGCAGATGAGCCACTAAGTTCCATAAATTAATTGAAATTTAAACTAGGTCAGTTGAAAAGGACGATTAGTTGGGTCTTATCATAAACCCTACATCCTCTATTTTATCGATTTATTCCGAAAGGATTGTTTTCTAGTAAACAATCTCAACTAAATTCCAGGCCACTTAACGATACTTTGCAAAAAACTAGGCTCAACCAGGTTACAGGTTGTAGGTTATAGGTTGTATATTACAAGTTGTATGTTTTTATTTACATGCTTTAGGTTGTAGGTTACAGGTTATAACCCACATTCCCGATGTCAGTTTGTAGTATGTAAACTATGGTGCATTCGCACTACGCATTCAAATTAGGACATTGTCAGCCATGCTTTGCGCGAGTGGTTTGAATTTACCGTAAGACAGGCTACGGTCAGCCATGCAGTCGCTCATGGGGGAAACCACGG
>WTKN01000131.1 GCA_011524395.1 Moorena sp. SS36440bin_2 | reverse complement strand
GCTCAACGTAATCAGGTTTCGTCTCCGGGGGGAGACCCCCGCGTGAAGGCGCTGCCTCCCCAAGACCGCACCGGTAGTCGCTCATGGGGGGGACCCCCTTTGGCGGCGCTACCTCGCTGCATCGCTTTCAACCCCCGGCTGATCTAGTGGGCGCTATCCACTTCTAGATTTTTAGGATTAGTTACCATCCCTGATAGTGCCAAGGATTGCCCGTGCCATGCTACTGAGCCAAACAAGGGCAAAATCTGCCTACAGAAGGCTTCTGTTGCTTTGGAAAGGTAACGATTGGGGTTAATCACCAAAGACAATACCCGTTTAACCACTACTCCCTCTATTTTTGCCCTGTGTAGCACCCCCATTTGTAATTCTTTTTCAATAGCTGTAATCGATACAAAGGCAGCTCCTAGTCCTGACTGTACTGCATTCTTAATCGCTTCAATGGAGTTAAGTTCCATCTCCACCTTAAACCGTTTAGCATCAATGCCACTGCGACCTAATACCTGGTCAATTACCTTACGGATGGTGGATTGGGAGTCCAAGGCAATAAACTGTAACTTATACAGGTCTTCTTTTTGGATCTTGTCCAAATTAGCCATGGGATGAAATGCGGGCAAGATTAGTACTAGCTCATCTTCAGCATAAGGACTAATAGTCAAGGTTTCTTGAAGTTCTAGGGGAACTTCACCACCAATAATGGCCAAATCCACCAGTCCATTGGCTACACCCCAGGAAGTGCGGCGAGTGGAGTGAACCTGTAATTGTACTGTCACCTCAGGATAGTGTTGTCGGAACATACCAAGCATCCGAGGTAGTAGATAGGTTCCGGTAGTTTGAGATGCACCAATAATTAAGGTTCCACCTTGGAGACTTTGTAAGTCGTCAATGGCTCGGCAGGTTTCCTGGCATAGAGCCAGAATTTTTTCCCCATAGTCCAACAGCAGGTGTCCAGCTTCGGTTAGTTGGGCACGGCGTCCACCCCTGTCAAATAACGGCACCTCTAACTGTCGCTCTAAATTTTGTACTTGCAGGCTGATAGCAGGTTGGCTTACGTATAGACTATCAGCAGCACGCTTGAAACTCCCCTCAGTAGCGATCGCTTTGAGTATACGGAGTTGATCGAGAGAAAAAGGGAGGTCAGACATAGGGCTAAACCATCAACAGAAAGGAGCGAGCTGAAATCGAAACTAACATAACCAGGACTCAAGTTCCTACTCCGTCTTGATGCAGTCGCTCATGGGGGGGACCCCCAAGACCGCGCTACATCGCTTTTTTGCTATAATAGAGCGTTATTTCCCATTTATCACCCTTGCCTATGGTATTTCCAAATTGGCTGAGTGTCAGCCACTTTGTCATGTTTGGGTTGCTATTGACTTTTGCGATCGCTCATAGTGGTTTAGCCGCCCTGCGTTCCTGGGGTGAAAAAAGAATTGGTCCAAGGCTTTATCGTATTGTCTTTGCTTTAGTGAGTCTTCCGCTAGCAGTTGTATTAATTATTTACTTTTTGAACCATCGATATGATGGTGTACAGTTGTGGCTCCTTCAGGATTTGCCAGGGATGAAGTCATTAGTATGGGGGCTTTCAGGGATTTCCTTCTTGTTTCTTTATCCAGCTACGTTTAATTTATTGGAAATTGCTGCAATTCAAAAGCCCCAAGTCCATCTATATGAGTCTGGTATTATGCGGGTCACCAGGCATCCCCAAATGGTAGGACAAGTAATATGGTGTATTGCCCATACCCTATGGATTGGTAGCACCTTTACCCTATTGACCTCCGTGGGATTAATTCTCCACCATCTTTTCGCTGTGTGGCATGGAGACCGCCGGTTATTGGCACGGCATGGAGAAGCCTTTGTTGCACTCAAAGCTCGCACTTCCGTCATCCCTTTTTTGGCAATTATCCAGGGACGTCAATTACTGAAATGGCAAGAGTTTGTTCGTCCGGCATACTTAGGAGTCATCGGTTTTACGGGGCTGTTATGGTGGGTACATCCCCTCATGATTACAGCTGTAGCCCAAGTAAATTGGTAATTAGGGCATTTCTGTTGCTCAGATGATCCCGATTCGATGTAGCATGATCCCAAACAAATGTAAAAACCCTTATATTTCATAAAATCATGGTATTGTCTGTTGATGAACGGACGTTTTCAAAAACAGTTTTAGACTCTTCCACACCAGTTATCGTTGATTTCTGGGCTCCCTGGTGTGGAGTGTGCCGGTTTGTTCACCCCATACTTGAGGAATTTCAAGCTCAAGGAAGCAATTATGTCAAGGTTGTCAGAGTAAACGCCGATAACAATCTCAAGCTTGCTAATACCTATCGTCTCAAGACCCTACCGACATTGCTGTTCTTTGAGCAAGGTCAGTTGGTCTCACGAATAGAAGGTTTCCAAGGTCGGGATGAGCTGCTCAGGGAAATTGCCAGGGTGATCAAACCACACTGCCAAGACCCAGATTGGACCAAGGAGTTGGATAAAATTCAGCGCCAAGGTTTGAAAGCTTTTTCGGTCAATATCCCCTCAAGAGAAATTCTAGGTCTTAGGTCTTAGGTCTTAGGTCTTAGGTCTTAGGTCTTAGGTCTTAGGTCTTAGGTGCAAGAGGGTAATGGTACATAACGAAAGCTGTTAACACCCGACCTGCTTTACCCGGCCCTAGCGAACTGGGTCAGAACACCCTTAGCCATTCAACCTAAAAGTCTAGAAACTTAACTGAATCTAATTAGCGAGCCTTAACCTAATTAGCCGTTGAATTGGTCATCGGTAACCAGGTTGTGGCTTTACTTTTTCCCATGACCAATTACCGATCACCAATTACCAATTACTAATTGGTTTCTGACTCTTTTGCCTGAGCTGTACCTGTGAATTTATTAAACCTTTATTTTAGCACTTTAATGCCTGGTAATGGGCAATTGATCCGTAACGATAAGATAAATTTTTGTTAACTAAATTTTTTTTATTATTTTCATCAAGTATTCCGATTATCTAATGATAGTGACCCATTTTGATGAGATATTTTGTGATAAAGCTGACTAAAAAAGTTAAGATTTGTATCAGATATGAGACCGAAGTCGCCTATTTACTGGATGGCGGCTGTTGGTAGTAGTCACCGCAAGCCAATGCCGACAGTGAGTCCATGGTGTAGGCGGCTATAGTGCAGTTGAGATTAAAGCGTCTGGCCTTCTACAGACAAACAAAAAGAAAAACTTTAGACATCAGCGGTTAACAGTTTGCCAAAATAGTAACGAAATCTGAAGTAGGCTGTCTTAAATGGAACCGCTTTATCAATATGCCTGGCTAATCCCAGTGTTTCCCTTGGCAGGGGCAATGCTGGTTGGTCTGGGGCTAATTTCGTTCAATAGAGCAACGAACCGTCTGCGGCAGCTGTTAGCTGTATTGATTGTCTCCTTCTTGGGGGCGTCCATGGTGTTCTCCTTTGCTATACTCTGGAGTCAATTTCATGGTCATGAACCCTATCAACGCACCCTGGAGTGGGCTGCTGCTGGCAATTTTCACCTAATGATGGGCTATACCATCGATCACTTAACCGCACTGATGCTGGTAGTGGTGACCACCGTAGCTTTTCTGGTCATGATTTATACCGATGGCTACATGGCTCATGACCCCGGTTATGTGCGCTTCTATGCTTATTTAAGCTTGTTTAGTTCCTCTATGCTCGGTTTGGTGGTTTCTGCCAACCTGTTGCAAGTTTATATTTTCTGGGAACTGGTGGGAATGTGTTCCTACCTGCTAATTGGATTCTGGTATGACCGTAAGGCAGCAGCAGATGCTTGTCAAAAAGCTTTCGTGACTAACCGTGTCGGAGACTTTGGTCTGCTGTTAGGCATGTTGGGACTCTACTGGGCCACTGGCACCTTTGACTTTGATGTCATGGGAGCCAATCTGGAAGCCTTTGTGGAATCTGGTTACCTGGGTGCAGGCATGGCAGCTGTGTTCGCTGTCTTAGTGTTTCTCGGTCCGGTGGCTAAATCTGCCCAATTTCCCCTCCACGTTTGGCTTCCCGATGCCATGGAAGGCCCAACCCCGATCTCTGCCCTAATTCACGCCGCAACCATGGTAGCTGCTGGGGTGTTTTTGATTGCGAGGATGTACCCCGTGTTTGAAGGGATTCCATTCGCCATGACTGTGATTGCCTGGACGGGAGCATTTACCGCTTTCTTAGGGGCAACAATTGCTATTACTCAAAATGATATTAAGAAAGGGTTAGCCTATTCAACTATGTCTCAATTGGGTTATATGGTAATGGCAATGGGCATTGGAGCCTATGGTGCTGGCTTATTTCACCTGATGACCCACGCTTATTTCAAAGCCATGCTGTTCCTCTGCTCTGGGTCAGTAATTCACGGTATGGAAGCTGTGGTTGGCCATGACCCGATTTTGGCTCAGGATATGCGGTTAATGGGAGGCTTGCGTAAGTTTATGCCCATTACCTCCCTGACATTCCTAATTGGAACCTTGGCAATTTGTGGAATTCCCCCCTTCGCAGGGTTCTGGTCAAAAGATGAAATCTTAGGCAGTACTTTTGAGGTAAGTCCAATACTTTGGGGAATTGGCTGGCTGACCGCTGGAATGACTGCTTTCTATATGTTCCGGATGTATTTCTCCACCTTTGAAGGGGAATTTCGGGGCAATGAGATGGAAATTCGTCATCAACTCAAGGAAGCTGCTGGTGTAGCTGTACCTGCTTTTGGTCCTGGTGCTATGGATGTACGGGAACTTGAGGCTCAGGCTGACGATGATCACCACGACCACCACCACAGTGAGTTTCCCCATGAGTCACCCTTAACGATGACACTACCGTTGTTAGTGTTAGCCGTGCCATCGGTACTGATTGGTTTGGTGGGAACTCCCTTTAACAACTACTTTGAGGAATTTATCCACCCAGCCAGTGAAACCATAGCCGAAGTCGTGGCAGAAGCAGAAGCTTTTGACTGGTCAGAATTTCTGATTATGGGCGGCAGTTCCGTGGGAATCGGTCTGATTGGGATTTCCGTTGCGGTACTGATGTACTTACAGGGCAAGATTGACCCCAATGCGATCGCTAAAAAAATCCAGCCCCTATATCAGCTGTCTCTCAATAAGTGGTACTTCGATGAAATTTATGACCGGCTGTTTGTTCAGGGAAGCCGCCGATTAGCACGGCAAGTTATGGAGGTAGACTACCGAATCGTTGATGGTGTAGTCAACCTGACTGGCTTTTTCACCCTGCTTAGTGGTGAAGCACTGAAATACGTAGAAAACGGTCGTGCCCAATTCTATGCTCTAATTGTCTTCCTCGCAGTACTGGGTTTAGTAATTGTCTCAGGTGTGACCTGACCTGCTTTGTTAATTGTTAGTTGTTTATAAACAATTAACAATTAACAATTAACAATTTGCAATTTTATTTTGACCAATGGTGACTGACTAGTTGACTATGACAGATTTCCCCTGGCTAACAATAATTATTCTGTTTCCGATTGCGGCATCGCTTCTGCTCCCGTTTCTGCCAGAAAAAAATGGGACTTGGGAGCGTTGGTACTCTTTAATTATCGGGCTAATTGATTTTGCCCTAATTGTCTATGCTTTTGTGACCCAGTACGACCTGAGCAACCCAGAACTGCAACTGGTCGAAAAATACAGCTGGGTGCCTCAAATGGACTTGAATTGGTCAGTAGGTGTAGATGGCTTATCCATGCCTCTAGTTTTACTGACTGGCTTTATTACTACCCTAGCGATGCTGGCAGCTTGGCCGGTAACCTTTAAGCCTAAGCTATTTTACTTCCTGATGTTGGCAATGTACGGTGGTCAGATTGCTGTATTTGCTGTTCAGGATATGCTGTTGTTCTTCTTGGTATGGGAACTGGAGTTAATTCCGGTTTACATGCTACTGTCAATCTGGGGGGGCAAAAAGCGTCTCTATGCAGCTACCAAGTTTATCCTCTACACCGCAGGGGGTTCCCTGTTTATCTTGCTAGCTGCCTTAGGCATGGCATTCTATGGAGATACCGTAACCTTTGATATGCGATCGCTAGCCCTCAAAGATTACGCCCTCAATTTCCAGCTATTGCTTTACGGAGGCTTCCTGATTGCTTACGGGGTCAAGCTACCCATCTTCCCTCTACATACCTGGTTACCAGATGCCCACGGGGAAGCCACAGCACCGGTACACATGCTCCTAGCTGGAATTCTGCTGAAAATGGGGGGATATGCCCTAATCCGTATGAATGCTGGGATGCTACCCGATGCCCATGCCGTTTTTGCTCCCGTATTGATAATTTTAGGGATTGTCAATATTGTCTACGCTGCCCTTACCTCCTTTGCCCAGCGTAATCTCAAGCGTAAGATTGCTTACTCGTCCATTTCCCATATGGGATTTGTGTTAATTGGTATTGCTTCCTTTACCGACTTAGGCATGAGTGGGGCAGTGATGCAAATGATTTCCCACGGTTTAATCGGTGCCAGCCTATTCTTCTTAGTAGGAGCTACCTATGACCGTACCCATACCTTGATGCTCGATGAAATGGGGGGTGTTGGTAAGAGAATGGGAAAAATGTTCGCCATGTGGACAACCTGTTCTATGGCATCCTTAGCATTACCCGGAATGAGTGGGTTTGTGGCAGAAGTGATGGTGTTTGTTGGCTTTGCCACCAGTGATGCTTACGGTTCCTTGTTCAAGGTATTAGTGATTGTCCTGGCAGCTATCGGCGTTGTTTTAACACCAGTTTACCTGCTCTCCATGCTGCGGGAGATTTTATATGGTCCGGAAAACAAGGAATTAGTCGCCCACGAAGCCTTGATTGATGCTGAACCTCGGGAAGTGTTTATTATTGCCTGTCTGTTAGTACCAATTATCGGCATTGGTTTGTATCCGAAAATTGTGACTCAGATCTATGACGCTACTACCGTTCAGCTAACGGCACGACTCCGCAACTCTGTACCAACCTTGGTCAACGAAGCACCAGTAGCACTAGAAAATGCTCCAATAGTTTCTGTCGCTCCATCTATTGGTACTCGTTCTATTGGTACTCGTTAAGGATTGATATTTTACTGTTGACTAGCTAGTAGCAAAAACTAGTAGGGTGGGCACAAACAGTTCTATGGTTTTGAGTATTCGAGACTAGATTAGTTGGCCCACCCTACTAGTGATTAACAAATTAGTAGCCTTCAATGTAGGGGTAGTATGAACCAACCCCTACATTTTTTTGTTGCCAAAGCCCCCAAAAAGCTACCTTACAGAAGCTATTGCTAGCGATCGCTAAACCAAAACTGACCTTAGTTAAGGTTGCACTCTTTGATTAACCTCTTCTACTGATATACTCAAGGATTCAGCTATCTGTTCAACACTTAACTCTAATCCTAATAAATGGGAAATAGCTTTCTGTAGTGCTTGTTCAGTTTGCTGTAGTGCTTGTTCAGCTTCTTGATAAGCCATGTCCAGTTCTTGAAAGTTTAATAGCTTTTTACCTAACTTTGGATCGAAAAACTCTAATTTTCCCTGATTCACTTGAAGTTCTAAACCTAAGACTTCACTGTAAATCGAGAAATCTTCATCTCCTAAAGGTTTGCTAGCTATAGGCTCATAGTTTCCCTCCACCAGACGTAATCCTTTCAGGGGTGGTTGGAGATAATCTTCCACAGGGTCATACTGCATGTATTCTAATACTCCCATATCTTGGTATGTTTGGCGATTAAATCTTTGATCAGTTCCCTTAGTACTTATTGAAGTTACTTCTAATATCCAACTCGGAAACTTTCCGCCTTCTTCCCAAACTTTGTAGTGTTTTCGTAGTTTATTTTCTACTCCGAAAATCACAAATACATCAGGCTCGATTACGGCATCATATATGCCTTCTAGGTAGTAAATCGATAAGTTACCGGAAACATAAACATCGTCTCGATTTTTGAAATAGTTTTTCAAGGCTTCTACGCCATAAATGATATAATCTCGGTTAGGGTCACTTTCTGCCATTGGTGTACCATTAGTATTGCGGTAGAAAAATTTAGGTTTTAATTCCTCATTAGTCATTGGTCATTCAGCAAGGGAATAGGGAATAGGGAATAGGAAATAGGGAATAGGAAATAGGGAATAGGGAACAGGGAACAGGCAAGGGGGAATAACCAATTTAAATTCCCATCAGCTTAATAGGGTTATTCTTGAAGGTGACACTTAACCTCTGCCACTGATAAATTTAGTGCTTCAGCTATCTGTTCAATAGTCAATCCTAATCCTAGTAACGGGGAAATAGCATTCTTTAGGGCTTCTTCCGCTTGTTGTCGGGCTTGAGCTTCAGCAGCTCGCTCTAACTCCGCTTGTTGTCGGGCTTGAGCTTCGGCAGCTCGCTCTAACTCCGCTTGTTGTCGGGCTTGAGCTTCTGCGGTTTGCTCTAACGTTGCTCGTTGATAAGCTATCTCCAGTTCTTGAAAATTTAATAGCTTTTTACCCAGCTTCGGATCAAAAAATTCTAGTTTTCCCTGATGCACTTGCAGCTCTAGACCTAACACTTCACTATCAATAGCAAAATCTCCATCCCCTAAAGGCTTGCTGGGGATAGGTTGATACTTTCCCTTCACCAAACGTAATCCCTGAAGTGGCGGGTTAAGATAATCCCCGGTAGGATCATACTGAAAGTATTCTAATACTCCCATTGTTTGGTATAGTTGGCGTTTCGTGGTTTGATCACTATTCCGGCTGCTTTTTGAGGTTATTTCTAATACCCAACTGGGCAATTTTCCTCCCTCTTCCCAAGCCTTGTAGCTTCTTCGCTGTTTGTTTCCCACGCCAAAAACCACAAATACATCGGGAGAGACTACCTGATCGGGTTCTCCTTTCTGGTAGTAAATAAATAAGTTACCGGAAACATAAACATCTTCCCGATTTTTGAAATAACTTTTTAAGGCTTCTACCCCATAAATTAGATAATCCCGAGTAGGATCACTTTCTGTCATAGGCTTACCATCACTATCGGGGTAGAAAATTTCGGTTTTGAGTTCGTCAGTTACTTTAGTCATAAGTCAAAAGGCAATAGGCAATAGGCAAAAGGCAATAGGCAATAGGCAATAGGCAATAGGCAATAGGCAATAGGCAATAGGCAA
>WTKN01000099.1 GCA_011524395.1 Moorena sp. SS36440bin_2 | reverse complement strand
TCCCGATTCCCGATTCCCGATTCCCTACTCCCTACTCCCTACTCCCTACTCCCTATTCCCTGTTCCCTCAATAAAAAAAATTCGGTCAAGTTCTGGTTAATTCCAATCCTTGACCGAATTATTTCTTGTAATAGTCAAGAGCCCTAGGGTTTTTGACTATGTGTTCACCAAATCAACAACATACAAACTTAGGTTTGATACTTTAGACGTCGTACTTTCTCCTGAGTTTTGAGCTGTCGCCAGCGATGCAGCGCGGTCTTGGGGGTTTCCCCCATGAGCGACTGCATCAAGACAGGGATTGGAATCCCTGGCAAGTTGCTATCTTAATCTACCAACAGATATCGACTCAAAATACTGATCACCTCTCCAGAATTTCCGGTAGGTTGAGGAGTGCTCCACTCATGAACTTGTGCGTAGCCACGGCTATAAAGGTTATATATTGTGACCCGCACGATTTTGGGAGAACCGATCAATATATGTTTGATTTGCTCCCGTCCTGGCTGGGCTTGGCCAGATAATTCAGGGAAATTAGGATTGTTGGGATTATACTCAAAGTTTGGAAGAAAGTTTTCGATGTCCATAATGTTTTTTGTGTTGATTATTGGAACATTTTTATGTTAATAAATAATTATTAATTTTGTCAAGTATTTTTCAGAATTTTTTGAGTCTTTTTTTAAAATAACGGGGTATAAATAAAATATTTTAGATTATATTTTTAGATTAATTGACTATGAAATATCTCATATTTTTCCTAGATTTAATGACTTTTTATAGCATTTTATGTCTCGATCCCCCCCAGCCCCCCTTATCAAAGGGGGGAGTCAGTCAAGTCCTGTTTATCAAAAGTTTAATTCCGAAAAGTCCCCCTTTTTAAGGGGGATTTAGGGGGATCAAAACCTAGCAGTTAAGGGTTAGATTAATAAATTAGGGGTTAGGTATTAGAGTTGGGGAGTGAGATCGCCTAGGGTGACATGCAGCTCAATCGCTTAGCGGCTCAGAGCATCGCGTTTTTTTTTCGTGATGATAACTTAGGTAAGTTTAGCGTTGATAATGGTAAAAAAATACACAGCTTTTTACCTATTTACTGCTCCCTACTCCCTACTCCCTACTCCCTACTCCCTACTCCCTACTCCCTACTCCCTACTCCCAATAATAAAATTAATCACCCAATTTAAACCTGATATACTATAATAAATAATATCTAAACTAAAGCATTGTTTGAGGTAGTCGTGGCGTTGGACTTACTGAGCGAAATCTATAGTTCCTTTGAACCTTTTAAGCCTCCACCAAAAAAGGCTTATGTTGACTGTCAAGATGTTCGTGGCGGTTGGGAGGTTACTCGAGAGTTAGGACGGAAAATTACGCGCTCTAAGCAGCCAACATGCCAGCTATACTCTGGACACCGAGGAGTGGGTAAATCTACTGAACTGTTACGGCTAAAAGAGCATTTAGAACAAAAGAAGTATTTTGTAGTTTACTTTGCCGCAGATGACGAAGATATTGAACCCCAAGATGCTGATTATGCAGATATTCTATTTGCTTGCACTCGCCACTTGGTAGAAGCCATTAAGCTTAAAGAGCATAATCCATTACTAAATTGGATGAAAGATCGTTGGGAATCATTAAAGGATATTGCCCTGACCGAGGTAGCGTTTGATGGGTTAAGTTTAGAGGGGCAAATCTCACAGTTTGCTAAGATTACTACTAACCTTCGAGCAACACCAGATAAACGCCGTGAACTCCGCCAAAAAATCAACGCCAATACGCCATCTTTAGTAGAAGCCCTCAACGACTTTATCCAGGAAGCTCAAAAGTCTTTCTCTGCTAAGTCTGCTAATAGTCGAGGAATTGTATTGATTGTTGACAACCTTGATCGGATGGCAGAAATTAAAGAAATAGGGAAACCAAGTAACTATGATGAAATTTATCTGAATCGCAGTGAAATGTTACGAAGATTGGCTTGTCATGTAATTTATACTGTGCCAATAGCCATGGTGTACTCAGGACGAGCCACTCAGCTCGAAAATAATTACGATAAACCTGATGTCTTGCCAATGATCATGATCCGCAATCCAGACGGAACAGAAAATAAACTAGGGCTAGACAAAATGAGGGAATTAATCTGTCGTCGAATTGCCCTGATCGAACCCAACTTGCTTCAAACCCTAGAGGGGACAGTAGACGGGCTAGATTTTCCGCCGGTATTTGATCACCCTGAGACCTTAAAGAATCTTTGTCTAATGAGTGGTGGACATGTCCGAAACTTGATGCAATTAATCCAGAAAGCGATGGACTGGACAGATGAACTACCGATTACTGGAAAAGCGGCAAAGCGAGCGATTGAAGAAACACGAGAGACCTATCAGAAGACTGTACAGGAGACTGAATGGGAAACTTTAGCACGAGCATGTCATCTCAAGCAGGCTTATAATGATTTTGATCACTTAGGTTTGTTGTTGAAGCGCTGCCTCTTGGAATACCGCTATTATGATCAAAACGATAACCTACAGATTTGGTGTAACGTTCATCCACTAATCGAAGGGATTCCAAGATTTCAAGATGTACTTGCCAAGGTAAGAGCTTTATGAGTGTTGCTAACTCATCTAACGATAGTCAACCCTCTAGGGAAGAGATTTACCAAGCCTTTTTGCGATCGCTAAGGCGACGGAGGGGATTTGGGATTGTATTCATGCAATGTCCTCCAGCGGAGGCTAAGCGGATCATTGGGCGAGTGCATCAGGATTTACCCCAGAAGCAAATAGCAACCTTAACATTAACCGAGCCCATTGATAATCTTTATGATCGTGTTAAAAATATTCTAGACCGCGATCAATTGACTATTCTCTTCATTCAAGGTCTCGAAAAATCCTTAGAACCTTATATCAAGCCAGGATATGGCGGAGACGGGGATTACTACAATCTTGATACTGTCCCTAGCATCTTGAACCACTTAAACCAACGGCGAGAGCTATTTCGAGATCATTTCCCAACTCTTTGCTTCGTTTTTGTGTTGCCAGCGTTTGCTATTAAATACTTTATTCGTCGTGCTCCTGATTTCTTCGATTGGAGCGCAGGTGTTTTTGAGTTTTCTGTAGATAAGGTAGACGTTACTGCTACAACAGAAATGTTAGTTGCTAACGGAGAGCCAAGGCCTTCGGCCACGCTTTGCGATCAGATAGATGTTACTAACTATCTTCAGATCGGTGACACTGTCTATACTGACCGTGAGCTAAGTGATTTACGACGGTCTCAAGGGGAGCAACTTGTTGAATCTAAACAGTTTGATGAAGCATTGAGTTATTATCAGGAAGCACTACAACTTTATCGAAAGTTAGGTGACCAAGCCGAAATAGCGAGCACCTTAATAACTATAGGTAATGTGTTTCAGGGTTTGGAGCACTATGATCAAGCACTATCTTCTTATCAAGAAGCTTTAACTATTTCTGAACAGATAAATAATCACGTTAGTCAAGCAAGTGCCCTGGGGGGATTAGGTGAAACCTATTTGTCTTTGGGTGATTACCAACAGGCGATTGACTATCTTCAAGCAGGTTTGACTATTCAACAGCAGATTGGTGATGCTAACGGCGAAGCATTCTTATTAGCTAATTTGGGTAATAGTTATCAATCCTTAGGTCACTATCAACTAGGGATTGACTATTTTCAACGGGCTTTAAAAATCCAAAGGGAAATTGGCGATCACAAGGGTGAGGCAGCTTCTTTAACTAGCTTGGGTAATAATTATCAATCCTTAGGTCAGTATCCACGAGGGATTGACTATTTTCAAAGAGCTTTAAGAATCCAACGAGAAATTGGCGATCGCAAGGATGAGGCAGCTTCATTAAGTAGCTTAGGTAGTGCTTACCGAGCCTTAGCACAATATCAACGATCGATTGGCTATTTTCAACAGGCTTTAGCAATCCAAGATGGGATTGGTGACTCCTACGGTAAAGTAGATTCTTTAAGTAGTTTGGGTAGAGTCTTCTATTCCCTTAAGCAGTATGAGCAATCCATAGCTTCTTATGATACAGCAATCGAGATTTCCCAAGAATTGGAAATTGATAAAACGGCTTTCTTTAGTCAGCTTCTGTTTAATAGAGGTAATGCTTTAAAGAGTATAGGGCGGTTAGAAGAATCAATCAAGAGCTACGATCAAGCCATTGAAATTGAACCAAACTCAGATGAAGCTCGATCTGAGCGCCAGGATGCTCTAGCTCAGTTGGGACGATTAACGAAACCCTTGCCAATTTTAGCCAATTGGGCAATCCCGAAAATAGGGGAATCGTTGTTGGGGATTGTTTCAGAAAAAGGATGGGATCGCTTAACTCAAGCCCTGAATAAAGCCGATGTAGAAAAAGCCATCCAAGCTGGAGCAGAAGCGGTTAATAAATGGGAAAAACAACTCCCTGCTCAACAGCGCTTATTTTTTAACGCTCCCCCAAATAGCTGGAATAGAGTTAAGATTTTTTTACGCAACTATTTTACTAATTCCGTGGTCTTAGCGGAATTACAAAAACCCTTAATAAATCAAGGGAAGCCAGACGGGGAAATTTTAATCACGGTATTTCAACAGCAAGCTGAAACCAAAACGATTCAACTAAATCAAGACAGTATCAAGCCTTGGATGGAGAGGTTTATTGATGCTTATTTTAAGCAGACTGATACTTATCTCAAGTATCAGGTGGCTAAACAGGATTATTGTCAACAGTTAGCTAACTGGTTTGATGATGTTAAATTTACTGGCATTGCTGTGGCTGGACAAGAGGTAGAAAAATCTGAGAAATTAGCTCAGATTTTTGTAATGCCAGATGTAGTGGAAGAGGTGTCAACTGCTAGGGATTTGGAATTGGATCGGTTGGCAAGGGGAAGTGGGGAAAAACCGGAAAGGGCGCTTTTGGAAAAGACGACTGGGCGGAAATTTTTGGCTGATCAGTTGTTGAGTCAAAACCAGTCGATAAGAGTAGTGATATTGGGTGCGCCAGGGTCGGGAAAAACAACGCTGATGAGTTATTTTGCGGTAATGTTAGCTCAGAGCAAGCCTGAGGTTTTGGGGTTAGATGGTGATACCGACTGGCTACCGATTTTAATTAGGATACGAGACTTGGCCAGACATCCAGATAAAAGCCTGATCGAATATGCCCGGATGTTTGCTGAAAAAACCATGGCCGTCAACACCATACCAGTGGGATTTTTTGACCATTGGTTATCTGATGGTAGGGCGTTGATATTGCTGGATGGTTTGGATGAAGTAGCAGAAGACGCTAAACGGTATGATGTGGTCAGGCGCATCGATAATTTTTTAGAACAGTTTGACAGAAATAGGGCGATTATTACCTCTCGTCCGGCTGGTTATCGCCCAGACTTTTTCCGCACTGAGGAATTTCCCCACTATCAAATTCAACCCTTTGATGACCAGAAAATTTCGGCGTTTATTGATAGCTGGTATAACAGTCGGTTTCAAGACCAAGCAGAGGCTCAAAGGCGCAAGGAGAGTTTACGAAAGGCGCTGGATCATAATGACCAGATTACCATGTTGGCACGGAATCCGTTGTTGTTGACAATTATTGCGTTAATTCATCGGTATCAAGCGGTATTGCCCAAGGAACGCTATAAGCTTTATGACAAGGCGGTCGAGACCTTGTTAACCTCTTGGGATGCCAATAAAGAGTTAAGTAGTGATAAGTGGTTGACCTATTTGGAATTGGATGATTTACGCCGGTTGATGGAATCCTTGGCTTATTGGATTCATACCCAGGGAAATGTTGAAGATAACGACAGTGGCACCCGTCTTGATGCAGTCGCTCATGGGGGAAACCCCCAAGACCGCGCTGCATCGCTGATTGACCGGGATGATTTGATTGATCAGTTGAGTCGGCAGATTAAAACCTTGAAGCACGTGCAGTTGTATCAGGCCAAGGAAGAGGCGAAACGGTTTGTGGAGTTGATTCGGGAGCGCACCGGTTTGTTGAATGAGCAGGGGCAAGATTGTTATGGGTTTGTCCATAAGACCTTTCAGGAATATTTGTGTGCCCAGGAAATTAACTATCAGGCGGATAATGAGGGGGATTTTGATATTGTTTTGAGTCAGATTCGGGAGCATTTGCATAACTCCCACTGGCACGAGGTGTTACTATTGCTAATAGCACAACAAAAACCGAAAAAAGCGGCAAAAGCGATTAAGGCAGTTTTGACTAAAAATAGTGACTATGAGCAGTGGTTGCATCGGGATTTGTTGTTTGCTGGTCATTGTTTGGCGGAAAATCCAAAGAATTTGCGGGGTGCTGATCGTGAGTTAGTTGAAGAGATTTTCGAGCGCTTGGTTGAGTTGGAGCTGAGTAAAGAGCGGGTTGGTTATAATATCCGCCATCAGGTTTTTCAGATAATTTGTAGTTTCTATCAAACGGATTTTCAGACACAGGTATTGGAATTATTGAAAGAGCGATCAGATCGGATTGGTGAGGAAAGATTGCTGAAATATCGACATGAGTTAGGGGAAAAGGATCAGGTAATTACTATATTTCTGGCACAGCTTCAGGATCCAGATTATTATGTGCGTAGGAGCGCAGCTGTGACCTTGGGCAGATTAGGCAACAGTTCAGAAACTGTAATCAGCGCCCTGCTAGCAAACCTTCGGGATGAGAATTCTGATGTGCGTGGAGAGGTAGCCGATGCCTTGGGCGAATTGGGCAATAGTTCAGAAACTGTAGTCAGCACCCTACTAGCACAGCTAATGGATGATGACTCTGATGTGCGTGGGAAGGTAGCCAATTCTTTGGGGAATTTGGGCAACAGTTCAGAAACCGTAGTCAACGCCCTACTAGCACGGCTAATGGATGATGACTCTGATGTGCGTGGGAGGGCAGCCTATGGCTTGGGGGAATTGGGTAACAGCTCAGAAACCTTAGTCAGCGCTCTACTAGCACGGCTAATGGATGATGAGTCTTATGTGCGTCAGGGGGCAGCCTATGGCTTGGGGAAATTGGGCAACTGCTCAGAAACTGTAGTCAACGCCCTGTTAGCACGGCTAATGGATGATGAGCCTTATGTGCGTGGGAGGGCAGCCTATGGCTTGGGGGAATTGGGTAACAGCTCAGAAACCTTAGTCAGCGCTCTACTAGCACGGCTAATGGATGATGAGTCTTATGTGCGTCAGGGGGCAGCCTATGGCTTGGGGAAATTGGGCAACAGCTCAGAAACTGTAGTCAACGCCCTGTTAGCACGGCTAATGGATCAAGATTCTGGTGTGCGTCAGTGGGCAGCCTATGGCTTGGGCGAATTGGCCAACAACTCAGAAACTGTAGTCAACGCCCTACTAGAACGGCTTAAAGATGAGCATTTTGGTGTGCGTAGCGACGCAGCCAGAGCCCTGGGCAAGTTGGGCAAAATATCCAATCATATTCTCCCCACTGTAATTGAATGGATTGAACAACACCAAGATTCAGACTATGTGGGCAGTGGTATTGATGCGTTGTGGGATCTGGTTGTAGATAGGGAATAGGTAAAGAGAGGGTTTTGCGATCGCATCGATTGTAAACAAGACAGGATAAGCTTTTGCGATCGCATCGATTGTAGACAAGACACAGAATTGGGTTTTGCGATCGCCTTTGGCGCGGCTTCGCCGATCGCATTCCAAATCCCATCTCATCTAGAAATAGAGCGACTATTACAATAGTTCCGGTAGCCTCTAATATAATCGTTAACCATATCAATCGCTTCAGGGCGCATGTTGCGTTGACGGGGAAACTCCTTTAAGACCGAAAAAACATTCTGGTAAACCGCACACCAATTCCCAATCCCTGCCCGTAATGACTCTTGTGCCCGAACCAGGCTACGGATGAAAGCAATAGAGAAATCCTCAGGATCTTTCACAACTGCTGCATCCAATAATAATAGAGCATTAGCTCGCTGAACTTGCCCCAGACTACTGCTTGATCTAGAGCGATTGCCTACTGCAACAGCACTCTCCAAAGTCGGGTCATCCATCGCTAGTAAATAGCCTAGCGCTAGGGTTTCTGCTGCCGTTAACATCTCAAGGGTAATGGCTGATGGCTGCTGACTACGGCTGCGAGCAATATACTCAAGATACTGATTAGCCCTCTGGCTTGGCTCAACAGAAAACCCAAGTTGGTTGATAATCGCTGCTCGCACATCATGGGTAATATTAGGATTGCTTAGGTTTTGGAAAACCTTATCATCAAGTCCATAAACCGAGGCATATGTAATCAGATCAACATCTTTATATGCCTTAGCAAAAGGAGTACTAGTTAAAGGGCTATCCGCCAAGGCTACCGGAGCAGCTGTAACTATACAACCTACCACAATAGGTGTTAGTAATTGTTTAATTTTCATTATAGCACTTTTGAATTATATGAGGTGATTTTGTCTTTGGTTTTAGGGAGTAGGGAGTAGGGTTAATAAAATCAAATGTACCTCATCATTATGATAAGTTAGATTATAATGATTGTAAATCAATTGTTATACCTTTTATTCTCTGTTCCCTGTTCCCTGTTCCCTGTTCCCTTTGTTATACTATTTCTATTTTTTTGATACTTCCAAATTATCAATAGTCAAAGTTCTTTCATCATCCGCTACCTGTTCCCTGAAGTCCATATCGATTTTAGTTGGATAACCTAAATTAGCGTCGTAGGTAACATCAAGCTTATAGTAATCCTGATCAATAGCCTTTTGGACAACATCGAATAGCTTCGAGACGGAATCATAGGTATTAAAAAATTTCCGATTAACTGGTTTGCCGCTATCAGCAGCAACAATGGAAGTCGTTTCACCATTACGGATTTCTACAACTACTGGCTGAGTGACCTCACCAATACAATAGCAAGATACCTGTAATCTATACCGGTAGTTATCTAGCTGTTGAGTTTCCCAACGTTCCTGGTTTTGTTCCAATTGCTGCTCAGGGGAAGGATCACTAGCACAAGCGGAAAGTGGCAGAATCATCACCAGTAATCCTAACCAACAATAGCGATAGAGTCTGGAGTGTAGCGTCATAGTGTTCGAGTCACGAAGTAGAGCGACCAATGATAATTCGGGATGGTTGACGAATCTGCTAGTGATTTTGTTGCCATTGTCGGTAGGGGGCGGAGGAAAAAACTCACTGACTCTCGTTACCTGACCCTTGATGCTGTAGTCAGATCAATTTTTACTG
>WTKN01000139.1 GCA_011524395.1 Moorena sp. SS36440bin_2 | reverse complement strand
GTGGGGTGTGGGGTAGGCTGTTCACTTTGTGCGATGGCCATAGCTTAAACTTCATGCACTTTTTATCTGATCGTATGAGACAGTGTATCTCTTGCATGATTACCATTCTGGGCCTTATCGCCGTACGCGATCGCTCTTAGCGTGAGCAAAGCGTGAGCAAAGCGTGAGCAAAGCTCAATCCCGATGTGAACGATCTCCCCCGAAAAAGGCCCATAATAAACAGCCTAGGCACTGCCTACCAACGCTCTTTGCAAGGTTCATTATCTGTCTGGTGTACTGCCCACTCTACAGAACTTGAGCCAAATCAGAAGCGCACCTCAAGATTAAACAAAATCAAACAAAATTAAATCAATATAGCTATCACATATAGCTATATCTAAAAACTTTAAGGGAGGGATGATGATGTTAAGTGTACCAAAATCTCAAATTAAAGTTCTAGAAGAACTACAAGCTGGTCTTAGTACAGTCGTTTATCGCGGCTATCACCAGCAACACCAAAAACCAGTTATTGTTAAAGTTATTAAATCGGACTATCCCTCCCTTGAAGAGATTAGCAGCTTACGACAAGAATATACAATCTCCCAAGCTATTGATTGTGAAGGCATTGTTAAATGCTACGGTCTGGAAAACTATAATAATGGGTTGGCGTTGATATTAGAAGATTTTGGTGGTCAATCCCTGAAGCACTTTCTCAACTCTAACCCCATAGCTCTACAGGACTTTCTGCGGATTGCTATTTCTCTAGTAGAAGCCTTGGATGAGCTGCACAAAGTCCCGATTATTCATAAAGATATTAACCCCTCCAATATTATTATTAATCCGGAAACAGGACAAGTTAAAATCACTGACTTGGGCATTGCCTCCCGCCTGTCTCTAGAGAATCCCACCACTAGGAATCCTAATTGGCTCCAAGGGACTCTTGCCTATATTTCACCGGAGCAAACTGGGAGGATGAACCGCTCCATTGACTACCGCAGCGACTTCTATTCTTTAGGTGCCACCTTCTACGAAATGCTAACGGATCGGGTACCTTTTATCACCACCGATCCCATGGAATTGATTCACCATCATCTGGCTCAATATCCTGTCCCTCCTCATCAGCTTAATCCAGAAATTAGTGAAGTAGTTTCATTGATTGTGATGAAACTCCTAAGGAAAAATGCTGAAGACCGATACCAAAGTGCTACGGGACTAAAAGTTGACCTAGAAAGCTGTCTATACCAGCTACAAACCACCGGAAAAATTGAAACCTTCACTCCCGGGAGCTATGACATCGGGAGCCGACTGCTAATCCCTCAAAAACTCTATGGTCGCGAAGGGGAAGTAGCAACCCTGATGGAGGCCTTTGAACGAGTCAGTGTTGGAGCCACTGAATTGATGTTGGTATCCGGTTACTCAGGGATTGGTAAAACCTCAGTGGTCAATGAAGTTCATAAAGCAATTGTCAAAGCCCGAGGGTATTTTATTAGTGGTAAATTTGACCAGTTTAAGCGCAATAGTCCTTACGCTGCTTTGCTGGACGCATTTCGGGGATTAATTCGGCAACTGTTGACAGAACCCGCTCAAACACTAGGGATTTGGAAAGAGAATTTATTACATGGTCTGGGTGTCAATGGCAAGGTGATTATTGATGTCATTCCCGAAGTGGAACTGATTATCGGTCAACAGCCGGAAGTACCCCAACTCGGACCATCGGAATCCCAAAACCGATTTTTACGGGTGTTTCAACAATTCATTGGTGTCTTTACTCAACCCCAACATCCCCTGGTGCTCTTCGTTGATGATTTACAGTGGGCAGATTTAGCCTCATTAACGTTGCTCCAGACCTTAATGACAAACTGCGATCGCAACTATTTATTAATCATTGGAGCTTATCGAGATAACGAAGTCAGTCCGACCCATCCCTTGATTCAAACCATTGAGAAAATTCAAGAAACTGACTCAGTCATACATCAGATCACCATTGAGCCGTTACAGAAACAATACGTTCAGCAATTAGTGGCCGATACTCTCAATGAAACTCAAGGGGAAAACCAGACCAAACCCCTAGCAGAACTATTATTCCATAAAACCCAAGGTAATCCCTTCTTCTTGACCCAACTGCTCAAAACCCTCTACTCAGAAAATTTACTGAGTTATGACGTCAGCAGTGGCAGCTGGCAGTGGGATATTGATGAAATTCAAGCCATTGGCATCACTGATTATAATGTGGTGGAACTGATTGCCAGAAGTATTGGCAAACTACAAGAAACGACCCAGCAGGTTTTAAAATTGGCAGCTTGTCTGGGCAATCAGTTTAACTTAGAGATGCTAGCTATTGTCAATCAAGACTCAACCATTATCACGGCTGCTCAGCTCTGGGAGGCACTACAGATCGGTTTGATTATGCCGTTGAGTGATAGTTACAAAATTCCTCTGCTATTTGAACAGGAGGAATCTGCAGATTTTGGGCTTAGTGATGTCAAGGTTAACTACAAATTTTTACATGACCGGGTGCAGCAAGCCGCCTACTCTCTGATTCCCGAATCCGACCAACAAGCAACCCACCTAAAAATTGGCAAATTGTTGCTTAATCATACCACTCCAGAGGAACGGGAAGAGAATATCTTTGCCTTGGTTAACCAACTCAATTTTGGCACCGATTTACTCACGGCTCAGTGGGAAAAAGATGAGCTAGCTCAACTCAATCTGACTGCGGGTCAGAAAGCCAAGGTCGCAGCCGCTTATCCCAGCGCTCTCAAGTATCTGAATGTAGGTCTAGGACTCCTAGCAGCGGATACCTGGACTGAGAACTATGACTTCACCCTTGCTTTCTATATAGAAGTGGTGGAAGCGGAATACCTCAACAGCAATTTTGAGCAATCAAACCTCTTGGCTGGAGTTGCTCTGGAACAAGCCAAAACTGAATTAGATCAAGTCAAAGTGTATGAACTAAAAATCTACTCTTATATTGCTCAAAACCAAATGCAAGTCGCCCTGGATACGGGGCTAGAGGTTCTGGACATGCTGGGGATTCAACTGGATCAAGACCCCCCCTCTAAAAACCTGATTAGTGAGGATTTGGTTGACCTACCAGAAATGACTGACCTGACTAAACTAGCGGCCATGGGTATCTTAAAGTCTGTAGGAAACGCTGCTTTTGTTGCTAATCCGTCATTGTATCCACTGTTTATCTTTACAAGAATCAACCTATGTATCAACCATGGGAATTCACATCTATCCACGGACACCTATATTAATTACGCCTTAATCCTGTGTGGATTTATGGGAGATATCGATGGTGGCTATAAATTTGGTCAACTGTCTTTGATGCTGTTGGAGCAATTCCATGCTAAGGAGTTCAAATCAATCGTATTAGATGTTTTTAACGCTCATATCAGACACTGGAAAGAGCATCTTAAGGAAACGCTAAACCCCTTACTAGAGGCGTTTAACAGCGGTCTTGAAACCGGAAATCTAGAGTATGGCGGTTATGCTGCCCTCAACTACTGTGCCAACCTATTTTTTGTGGGATATGATTTGGACTTTGGTGCTCAAAAGTATGGCCAGTATCTGGAGTGGCTGCAAAAAATAAAGCTAGACTTTCATGTTACTTATGCTAAAATCGGCAAACAATTAACCTTAAATTTACTCGGTAAATCTGACGATCCCTGTCAGTTAATTGGGGAAGACTTTAATGAATTAGAAATCCTTCCCATTTTAATAGAACAGAATAATGGAACCTCTCTGTTTTATCTATATCTTGCCAAATCCATTCTTTTTTATTGGTTTAAGGAACCCGAAAAAGCTATTGCTCAGGCTAGGGCAGCAGAGCAATACGCAGAATCTGTGCCTGGCTTGATTCTTATTGCTGAGCACAATTTCTACTATTCTCTAGCGCTTTTGGCTCACTATCCCCGTGTCGAGCCACAGCAGCAAGGTGAATACCTGACCCAAGTAGCAGCTAATCAGGAAACCCTTAAAACCTGGGCATACCATGCTCCATCAAACTTCAAACATAAGTACGAGCTAGTGGAGGCAGAGAAAGCACGAGTTTTAGGGCAACACTGGCAAGCCATGGAAATTTATGACCAAGGCATTGAAGGAGCAGCGGACCAGGAGTATATCCAGGAAGAAGCACTGGCCAATGAACTAGCAGCAGAGTTTTATCTGTCTTGTGGCAAACGAAAGATCGCCCAGGCTTACTTGACTGATGCCTACTATGGATACAGTCGCTGGGGAGCTGTGGCAAAAGTGAGAGACTTAGAATCAAGATACCCCCAACTCCTTAGCAAAATTACCGGCCAAGCAACAAGGACAGTTCCAGTAAATTCCATAACCAAATCGACGATAACACTAAATTTAAAGGCCTTAGATTTATCTGACGTGATCAAGGCATCTCAAGCCATTTCAGAAGAAATAGTTTTCGATAATTTACTGGACAAGTTGATGGAGCTTCTCCTAACTAATGCTGGAGCAAAAAAGGGGTTTATCATTTTGCCCAAAGAAGATAAAATGATGATAGAGATAGCCGGATCAGTGGTTAACAATGGCGTAACAGTAAGGCAGTCAATTCCAGTAACAATTACTCAGCAGTTGCCCAGATCGGTAATTAATTATGTCGCTATCACTAAAGAAACATTGATTTTAAATAATCTTGTTAATAACTCTAACTTTGCTGAGGACATGTACATCATAAACCATCAGCCAGAGTCAGCTGTGTGTTTGCCACTTCTGCGGAAAGACAATCTGATTGGTATGGTGTATTTAGAAAATAATATAATTTCTCAAAATTTTACCAATGAACACGTAGAAGTGTTAGGCCTTCTGTGTAATCAAGCGGCAATTTCTTTGGAAAATGCCATGCTTTACCAGACTTTGCATGATGTTCAAGTTAGGGAGCGACTCGAAAAACAGATTCGCA
The DNA here is from genome assembly GCA_011524395.1 of Moorena sp. SS36440bin_2. Taxonomy (GTDB): domain Bacteria; phylum Cyanobacteriota; class Cyanobacteriia; order Cyanobacteriales; family Coleofasciculaceae; genus Moorena. The sequence goes on along the minus strand of WTKN01000139.1, from coordinate 4,267 downwards.
AATCTCTGGAAAGAGAAAAGGAACTCACTGAACTCAAATCTCGATTTATCTCTATGACTTCCCACGAGTTCCGCACCCCCCTAACCAGTATTATGGGGATTACTGAAATTTTTAAATATTACAGCCAGAATTGGGATGAGGAGAAAAAACAAAACTATCTAGATCGGATTCAAGCCAATATCAAACATATGCTCCACATGTTAGATGACGTGTTGGTAGTCAATAAAGCCAACGCCGGAAAACTAAAATTCAACCCTACACCATTAAATTTACTTGAATTCTGCCGTGACTTAGTCGAAGAGATAGAACTAGGTCTTAGCACCGAACAAACCATTGTTTTTGCTATTCAAGGTGAATGCCCAGAGGCTGAGTTCGATGAACAACTGCTCAGACACATCTTGAGAAATTTGCTATCAAATGCTACTAAATATTCCCCGGGTGAGAGCACCATAAACTTTGACTTGATTTGTAATCAAGAAAAGGTTACCTTTAAGATTAAAGACCAGGGTATTGGTATTCCAGAAGAAGACCAAAAGCAACTGTTTGAGTCATTTCATCGATGCAATAATGTAGGCAATATTCCAGGAACTGGACTCGGACTTGCAATTGTAAAACAGTCTGTGGAAGTACACGGTGGTGAAATTACGGTAAATAGCCAAGCCGGTATTGGCACAACGTTTACTGTCACAATTCCACTGTACTCCCCTGCAGCACCAGAGCAAGTACAAATACCGAGAGCTGTTTGCCAGTTGGCAGTTGGCAGTTGAACCTAATAGGAATTATGATTATGCCTAGAACAAACGATTAGTTTTACTTGGCTTTTAAAAGCGTTTAAAAATGTTGATATTTGAAGGATAAACTGATAGATGTCGCAGATTTTAGTTATTGAAGATGAAGAAGATATCCGCTGCATTATTGTGGAGATACTTCGGGCTGAAAATTTCGATGTTATTGAAGCAGAAAATGGTGAAGTTGGTGTGGAATTTGCAAAAAATGAATGTCCTGATTTGATTATTTGCGATATAAAAATGCCGAAACTGGATGGTTACGGTGTAATGATTCAGTTACAAGAAATTCCATCCACCCAGACAATTCCCTTGATTTTTCTTACGGCTAAATCTACAAAATCTGATCTGCGGATGGGGATGGAACTGGGTGCAGATGATTATCTGACCAAGCCATTTACTAGAGATGAATTATTAGGAGCAGTCACAACCCGCTTAGCCAAGCATATGGCTGTTGAGCAAGAATCTCAGAAACAGGTGGATGAATTGCGCGATAACATAACTCATGCACTACCTCATGAGTTGCGTACTCCTCTCAATGGCATTTTGAATCTTGCCCAATTCCTGATAGAAGACTATGATACCATAGAGCGGGATGAAGCTATGGAAATGCTTCAGGAAATCTGTTTCTCTGGAGAACGTTTATATCGGCTCACCCATAATTTTTTACTCTATGCAGAACTAACGCGAATCGAGCAACAACCTAAGCAAGCCAGGAAGCTGCTTGATAATGGAGAGCAAAGTTTTACTAGAACCATTATCCAAGACCTTGCTATCCAAAAATGTCTGAAGGTAAACCGGAAAGACGATTTGCACTTAGAACTGCAAGAAGTAGTTGTCAAGATTTCCCAATCAAAATTCACTAAAATTGTTGAAGAAATCATTGATAATGCCTTGAAGTTTTCCGAGCTGGGTAAGCCGATTAAGGTTCAGAGTTATTTTCAGGATGATAAATTAAATATTTTGGTGAGCGATCAGGGACGAGGCATGACACCAACTCAAATTGCTAAACTCGGAGCCTATATGCAATTTGATCGTAAACTATACGAGCAACAAGGCTCTGGATTAGGGTTGATCATTTCCAAACTATTGACTGAATTACATGGTGGAGAATTAAACATAACAAGTTCTCCAGGACAACAAACAATTGTCCATGTTATACTTCCAGGAAAATTATCAATTTAAGGATTAATTGTTGATTGTTGATTACTAAAGTTTAATAATTAAACTTTAATTTTTAAGGGTTCATCTATTATAATCTCAAGTATGCTGTAAGCCTATGGGCTACAGATGGTGCTACTTGAGGTGCAGTTAGCTATCAGCAATAGGAAAGGGAACAGCGGATCTGGGAATAGGGAATAGGGAATAGGGAATAGGGCATCAAAAATTATCACAATTGATAATGGAACTCTATAGTAACTGCTTGTGCAGCATGAAGCTATGGCGTTAGCTGACTGCACCTCAAGTAGGGTGCGCGTAGCGCATAGGCTTACGTGTTAGTTTTTTGCTAAAAAGTCCGTTGTCATTTGTTATTGGTATTAAGAGTCTATAGGCTAAACACCTGCAGAAGACTCTTGTGTTATACAATATCAATGCGCTTCGGAAATCCTTGATCATAAAATTCATGCATCCAGTTGATTACATCATTGTTACTATTTACCTGATTTGCATAGTCATTTTTGGGGTTATTCTTCAACGGAAAGCATCTGAGGGTATAGAATCCTACTTTTTGGGAAATCGCAATCTGCCCTGGTGGGTTTTGGGTGCTTCTGGAATGGCTTCCAATACTGACCTGGCTGGCACGATGGTGATCAGCGCCTTAATTTATGCTCTGGGAACGAAGGGATTTTTCATCGAAATCCGGGGTGGCGTTGTCTTAATTATGGCTATTTTTATGATATTCATGGGCAAGTGGAACCGACGGGCAAAGGTGATGACTTTGGCGGAATGGATGCACTTGCGCTTCGGCTCAGGAAGGGAAGGCAATACGGCTCGGATTATAAGTGCTGTTGCTAATATTATCTTTGCGATTGGCTCAATGAGTTACTTTTCGGTTGGGGGGGGCAAATTCCTGGGGGAATTTATGGGTATTGATGACCGCTATGCTTCTATATTTTTGATATTGCTCGCCCTGGTATATACGGCTGTTAGCGGTTTTTATGGGGTAGTATGGACGGATGTATTTCAAGGTATTTTGATTTTTATTGCGATTATCTATATTTGTGCGATCGCATTCTCTACGGCAACTATTCCGGATACCTTTTCGGTCTCGATTCCTGGGGCTGAGCAATTGCAAACTTGGAATTTCGCGGAGTGGAGCAGCATCTCGCCCCCAATCGCAGTTGATCTACCGGGAGACTATGCCATCTTCAATTTGTTCGGTGGCGTGATTTTATTCTATCTGTTCAAAGAAATTATGGTAGGCTTTGGGGGCGGGGGTGGCTATATGATCCAACGCTATTTTGCCGCTAAAAGCGATCGCGAAGCCGGGTTACTGTCTCTATTTTGGATAATCTTGCTTTCTTTTCGTTGGCCCTTGGTTACAGCCTTTGCAGTATTGGGTATCCATTACGGAACCACTAAAGCAGTAATTGCTGACCCTGAACTTATCTTACCAACGGTGATCGCAGAATATGTGCCAGTGGGGATAAAAGGGTTGCTGATCGCTTGTTTTATTGCAGCAGCTATGTCTACCTTTGACTCAATCATCAATGCTAGTGCTGCTTACTGGGTTAAGGATATTTATCAAGCTTATCTCAATCCCCAAGCTAATAGCCAACAACTGATTGTTCAAAGCCGCTGGGCATCAATTGTAATTGTAGTGGTGGGATTGCTATTTAGTTTCAATATCACCAATATCAATGACATTTGGGGATGGCTCACCCTGGGACTAGGTGCTGGACTGTCTATTCCTCTGGTGTTGAGATGGTACTGGTGGCGCTTTAATGGATATGGATTTGCCCTTGGGACGGTGGCGGGGATGGTAGCGGCTATTTTAACTAAGGCAATAGTATTACCCAATTTAAATTACGCCCAATTTCAGGAATATGCCCTGTTTCTCATTCCCAGCGTTTGCTCATTACTAGGATGTATCGTAGGAACATTTTTAACTGAGCCAACTGACCGGGAGGTGATGGATAATTTCTATCGAGTCACTCGACCGTTTGGGTTTTGGGGAATAATTCGTCAAAACCTCCCAGCTAATAGTCAGGCAAAAATCAGGAACGAGAATCGGCGGGATATTCTATCTACATTTATCGGGATTCCTTGGCAGATAGTTTTGTTTTTAATGGGAATCATGTTGATGATGAAACGTTGGGATAATTTTGGTATCCTGTTGTTTTTATTTATTATCTTATCTATTTGTTTGTACTTTAATTGGTTTAGACACCTGTCAAAAGAGGTGAGAATAGATTAAGTTTGAAACTATAGCAAAGGGAATCGGGAATCGGGAATCGGGAATCGGGAATCGGGAATCGGGA
>WTKN01000345.1 GCA_011524395.1 Moorena sp. SS36440bin_2 | reverse complement strand
TTCCCTATTCCCTATTCCCTATTCCCTATTCCCTATTCCCTATTCCCTATTCCCTGTTCCCTATTCCCTTTGCTGTAGTTGCGATCGCGCAGCGTGCGCGTAGCGCAATCACATCCGCTCTAGCATTCAATCGCTTGAGTAAGGTTGTATGGGAGAGATTGGGATCATCCTCAAGATTGACCAGACCAAAACTAATCGGGGGTGTATGACCGGGCAAATCTACCCAACGATACCAGGTATAACCGACAAGAGCGGGATGAGTCAAAGCCCTGGCTAAGGACTTAGCGCCATTACGCATCATCCGTGACCTTTCCGAAAAGCCGTCTTCTGGTTCATCGGGTAAGGCTCGTTGAGTAAACCTGGTGTGTCCCCAACTAAACTCACTGTTGAGCACTGGCAATTTTGTAGCTTGGTAGTATAGGTCTATGCGCTCATACATGTTGTAGCGATAATTGTTAGCAGATACCACATCTACCCAAGGTCTTTTGATGGCGGAAAATACGGCATCAGAAGGAGGTGCCCCAAACCGACATCCCAGGATTAAATGATTGTGGTCATAGCGGTGAATTGCTGCTGCAGTTTCCTGAAAATAGCGTCGAGCAAATTCTGCCTGAAACCCATTCTGATCCACTAAGTAGCCTTTAGAAACAATCCCTTGTTTTGTCTTAGTCCATGCTTTAATCGTGTCTCTAGATTCAATAGAGACCTGCCAATCTTTAGCTAATTGCTCTAGACTATTACCATGGCGCTTTAAAACAAAATCCCAGGCCGCACTATAGGCAGGTTTTTCTGGATTGAGGCTAAGGCAAAATTGCAGTAAGGATGCCTTAGCGTTATTGGTGAGCAACAACTCTGAGTTAACCTTTCGGTCTTGTGTTTCAGCGTGTGCCCAATTGAGTTCATTGTCAGTAAAATATCCCACTAGCAGCTTACTACTTGCCACCGGTGCTACGATTTCCTTAGCTTTAGCATCAATCCCTTCAATCCATTTTGGATCAAACACATCCGGTAACTTCAGCTTCTTGTCATCAACCCTAAGTTCACTGTCTGGAGCAGCTTTGACGAAATTTAGGATAACCGTGTAGGGCATACCCTGATCCCACAATTGAGGTGGTGTCCATGCTCCTAGGGCATTAAAATTCCAGCTCCGCAGCCGCTCAAAGCTAGCTTCCCGAAAGGCAGCGGGGTCTTGACCATATTTATCCTCGACAACCGGAACATAGGGGTCAGGATAGCCAAAGTTGACGGAGGTGACACCCCGGTAAAGAAAGGGTTTGCCATCGGGGTCAATCAACCACCAACGACCTTTTTGGGATTTGCCAACTCGGAAAAAATCCTGCTGACCTACTACGGTTTCGGTCTTGATGCGTACTTGGGCAAGAGGACTAGCAGCTTGGGAGGCAAGAAGACTATTGGTTAGGGCAGAGCTCAGCAGTACGATCACTGCTGAGAGGATGAATAGAATAAATCGGGATAATACTTTCCAATGTCGCATTTCAGTTTTGTTAATCCCTGATTGATATCCCCCATTATTCCCCTTAATAAGGGGGACTTTTGAATCTAATTCCACCCTTTGTTAAGGAAACCGACACCTTGTAAAATACTCACGTATCTATTACTATCAGCTTAACATGTCTACCGAAGGAAATTCCCAGACTCAAACCACTACAGGTGCTGATGCGGTTGATGATGCGATCGCAAAAGGAATTGATTTAGATGGCTCCCCAATCCCCAAAGCTAAGTTAGACCTTTACAACCAAGTGATGGGGTTGGAAGCTCAACGGCAACGAAGCGGTGTCAGCAATACGATGAGATCGAGAATTGTGCGAATTGGAGCGAAGCACATCTCTCAAGCAGAACTCAATCAAATGCTGCTCGATGCTGATTTTACCCCTCTTAAAGAGAAAGAGATTGCCTTTTACTACGGGGGTAAGTAGGACAGCAAAGGGAATCGGGAGTCGGGAATCGGGAGTCGGGAAATTCGGATCAAAAATTATCACACTTGATTTAGGATCCCTAGAGTATAAATATCAATAGGGTTGGCGAATTGTTACAGCTCTGAGCTAATTCACCAACCCTATTGTAAGTAACATTAAACGTAAGTATTAAGCTATCAGCCGTTCCCTTAGGGGTGGAACAGGCTTTGGCCTTTGGCCACGCTGTGCGAACGACGCTGTAAGGTAGCCATTAGCTGATCGCTGATCGCTGTTCGCGTAGCGCATTAGCTGACCAGCAAATACCCTAAACTAAATTAATACTTACCTGCTCCAATACTGTAGAAATTGCTTGAATCAAAACTTGGGAATTCTCTGCCAAAGTTGCAGTAATTTCCCTGGTCATCGGTAAGCTATCTACTACGATACCAGTACACAATAACATCATATAGAGAATTGAGTACTTAAACATAGACCGGGCAAGTTGATTATCTGTAGGTTCCTTAAGCAGCAACCATGCTTTTTTGATAAAAATACTGCCCAAAAGAATAGCAACTATCCCATAAACGACGCCCGATTCTCCTAAGGGATAGATCAACAATAGGGAGGTCGGGACGACTAATAAGGTGTAATACCAGATTTGACGAACAGTAACCTCTTCACCAGCTACTACCGGTAACATGGGTATCCCAACTTTGGCGTAATCCTCGTGAATCATTAAGGCTAACGCCCAGAAGTGAGGCGGTGTCCACAAGAACACGATGATAAATAGTAACCAAGGAGCCCAACTCAATTCTCCTGTCACCGCAGCCCAACCCACTAGCGCTGGAATTGCTCCTGCTGCACCACCAATGACGATGTTTTGGGCAGTGTGGCGCTTGAGGATATGAGTGTATATGAGCATATAAAAGATAATGCCAGATAGCGCTAGTAAGGCACTAAGGAGGTTAGCGAAGACTGTTAGCAGGGTGAACGACAGGATTGCTAATGCGATCGCAAATAGCAAGGCATCACGAGGCTGCACTTTCCCAGAGGGAATGGGACGGTGGCGAGTGCGCAACATTTCATAGTCGATATCACGGTCATAGATGCAGTTAAGTACTTGGGCAGATGCTGCGGCCAAAGTACCACCGACCAGGGTAACTAGCAATAATATGGGATCGACTTGTCCATCGGATGCCAACCACATCCCTGCCGCTGTCGTAATTAATAGTAGTGGAATGATTCGAGGCTTTGTTAGTTGATAGTAACTTTGAATAACCTCTCTTAAGTTTTCATGTTGACGAGTTAAACTAGTCCCAAGCATTCAATTCACCAATTCCTTCTCTAAAAAGTCTCAAGTGTTAAGGATGTTCGTCCTTAGGGTTCCCGTAGGGTAGGAGGAAGCATCAAGGATGAAGGATCAAGGGTGAAGTTTGAAGGATAACAACATAGGGGTTGTTGAGCAACCAATTCATGGTATACTTCTTATGGTCTAATCTTTTCCAGTAGCATCGTTAGCAACAACAAGTAGACCAACAAGTAGACCGACAAGTAGATAATTATCCCCAGATCATGGTTTCAAGATGGGTTCCCCTAGCGGCTCAATCTTCCGATTCTATTTAGCTGATATACAACTTATAAAACCGGGCTTGATAGTTTACTTGCCAGCTTCACACTGGATACGTCACACTTAATCCTTCATAATTCATAGGTTCTCGCTTTGCTTCTACTGACTTTGACACTCCACACTTGCGCGGTCACGTAAAGCGAAGACTGTAAACCCTACCAGTACTCCTAATAATGCTGCTCCCACTGCTTGATGGCAGATAGTTAGTAGTTCCACTTGTAGCCTTAACCGGAAGGTAGCAACACCGAGGAGTATCTGTAAAACTACCAAGCTAGCAGCGAGATTAGCTAACTTTCGCAGTACTGGATGTAGGGCTGGTGTCCGGGATGCTATCACCACGACGGCGACAGTTGCTACGGTGGCTGGCACCACACCAGCAATATGACTATTCATCACGGTACACAGCTGAGATCCGCCAAAACACTGATGCACTGCCCAGCGGGAAGCGACTAGTCCACCTAATAGACTTTGTAGATAAACAAAAATCACTGCGCTTAAGCTCAGCCAAGGTAACTTCCCAACTGAACCTGTTCCTTGATAGGGGGTCAGCAGTGTAGCAATCACGATTAGAGTTGAGAAAAATAGCAGTGCTGTTCCTAGATGAGCAGTGACGATATCAAACCGGAGCAGTTCTGTAACCGTCAGTCCGCCGAGGACTCCTTGGAAAATAATTAGCCCTAGAGCAAATGTGGATATCCAGGGCAGCCATTTGGGTAAATCCCGCCGATACCACCAAGATAAGCTAGCGAGAGCGATCGCACTAATACCAATCAAGGATGCATCAAGGCGGTGAAACCACTCTAAAAATACTTGCAAATTCATCTGCTGGCTTGGCACAAGCTGACCATAGCATAAGGGCCAGTCTGGGCAAGCTAGACCAGCATTCATCACCCTGGTGGCACTGCCTACTGCCATCAACAGCAGGGTTGCGATCGCAATTTTCCACACCAAGCTCCGAATCCTGGCCTGGGGCTGGGTCAGGTTATTGGAGGTTACACCATTTTGATTGTGATCAAGAGCCGATTGAGCTATAGCCATCTGCAATAGGAAAATGCAAACTAAGTTAATCAAATCCTGAGTAGTGGCTTATTTTCATTGGTAGAAGATTGCCAATCTCAAAGATCATCTCTATTCCTATACCACTGTAACCAGCCTTTTCCTTAATTTCTGAAGCTTTAGAGATTTTTCAGATTGCTATTCCCTTGGTCTAAAGGGTCACAGTTACTTGGATTCAATGATTTACTATTGATTTACTTTTTTATATTTTTTTTAGCTATGTTAATTTTTATTGAATAAAATCTTAAGTTTTCTGAAAATTTTTCAGGTGCTGGGCTAGTGATCCTAAAAAAAAGTCTAAAAATCTCAAGGTGTGACCCAATCAAGTGTTTAACTGCTTTACCTTAGTTAATAGAGCTAGCTTGGCTTGCTCTGTATCCTCTACTCACGCCCCTCATTGCTAGCAGACCATCAAAATTGTTGTCTTTGTTGTGTCTAATGTGGGCACTATGGGGGGAGTAGCTCACCAGAAGGCTGATTTTCCTCAAAAATATAGCCATGCCCTGACATTCTAGGACACTAAGTCTATTGGTGCCTCGCCTGCCTTGATAATCCCTGTTAGTTTTGTTGATATAAGTATTCAACCCTAATCTCGTGAACATTCCAAGCCAAATTTCAACCCTTATTGCTGGCATTTTCATAACCCTGATTAGTCTCTGGTACGGTCAGAATCATGGACTTTTGCCAGTAGCCGCCTCCTCAGAAGCCGGTGATGTAGATGGTCTGTTCAACTTGATGATGACCATTTCCACTGGTCTATTTCTCCTCATCCAAGGCGCACTTATCCTAATAGTCATCAAATTTCGTAGACAAAAAAATGACCAAACCGATGGGCCATCGACCCATGGCAATATTCCCCTAGAAATGCTTTGGACCGCAATCCCCACGGTGATTGTATTTGTCCTAGCTGTCTATAGCTTTGAGGTCTACAACGCCATGGGAGGTCTAGATCCCATGGCTTCTCATGACCACCATCAACAGGAAATTGCCCACAATCATCAGATGTCACCATCTGGGCAAGAGGGGAATGAAAGTCTGATTGCCATGGCTGGGAGTCAAGGCACAGTTGCCCTAGGTATTGGAGCGCCTCCAGGACAAGAAGGTCAAGGTGAACCCCTAGAGGTTAATGTCGCTGGTATGCAGTATGCCTGGATTTTTACCTACCCTGACACCGGTATTATCTCTGGCGAGATGCATGTCCCAGTTGGACAACCAGTTAAGCTGAATATCGAAGCTAACGATGTGATCCACGCGTTCTGGTTGCCAGAGTTTCGGATTAAGCAAGATGCTATCCCAGGTCGGATTAGTCAACTAGGATTTACAGCGACTAGAGTCGGTGATTATCCTATCGTCTGTGCTGAACTCTGTGGTTCCTACCATGGAGGAATGAAAACTCGATTAATCGTTGACACACCGGAAGACTATCAAGCCTGGGTTCAGGAAAATCAATTCGCTAGTGCAGACACCATGGAAAAAGCGGTGGCTGTTAATCCTACTACCATGTCAGAGGGTGAGTTCTTGGCTCCCTATGCCTCTGAAATGGGTATTGATTCCCAAACTCTCCAACACCTAGACCACTCTCACCATCACCCTGGAATTATCCAATAAGTACATATTTGAATTTAGAATTTAGAATTTAGAATTTAGAATTAAGGATTTAGAATTAAGGATTTAGAATTAAGAATTTAGAATTAGTTCATTCTCCATTTTCCATTCTCCATTCTCCATTCTTCATTCTTCATTCTTCATTCTTCATTCTTCATTCTTTATTCTCTTGCCTATTGCCTCTTGCCTATCCTTTTAGTTGATCACACCTCCACTATCCCATGACGACACAATTAGAAAAACCGGAATCTGTCAAAGATGCTGGTCATGTTGAAGAACATGAGCGGCGTTGGCAAGATTACTTCACCTTCAATACTGACCATAAAGTGATTGGGATTCAATACCTGGTCACTTCATTTGTGTTCTATTTCATCGGTGGCGCATTAGCTGGATTAATTCGCACTGAGTTGGCAACACCAGACCCGGATTTATTGAGCCCTTTAACCTACAACCGAGTGTTCACCATGCACGGAACAATTATGTTGTTCCTATGGATTATCCCGGCTGGTGCTGCTTTTGCTAACTATCTGATTCCCTTGATGATTGGGGCAAAGGATATGGCATTCCCCAAGCTAAATGCGGTGGCATTCTGGATGAATGCTGTGGGGGGTTTGCTGTTAATGAGTAGTTTTTTCGTAGGTGCTCCCGAAGCCGGTTGGACCTCTTACCCCCCTTTGAGCTTGATTAGTTCTCAGGTGGGTGAAGAAATTTGGATTTTGAGCATCCTGGTGATCGGGACTTCCTCAGTGCTAGGGGCGCTTAACTTCTTCACCACTATTGTGAAGATGCGCACACCTACCATGACTATTCATGATATGCCTCTGTTTTGCTGGGCAATGTTAGGAACCTCAATCCTAGCTTTGATTGGTACTCCAGTCCTAGCAGCAGCGTTAATTTTCCTGTCCTTTGATCTAATTGCTGGCACCAATTTCTTTAACCCAACTGGGGGAGGAGACCCAATTGTTTACCAGCACATGTTCTGGTTTTACTCCCACCCGGCGGTGTACATCATGGTGCTACCGTTCTTTGGGGTAATCTCGGAAATCCTACCGGTACATGCCCGTAAGCCGATTTTTGGTTATCGTGCGATCGCATACTCCAGTATGTTGATTTGTTTCCTAGGATTAATTGTCTGGGCTCACCATATGTTCACTAGTGGCACTCCTGGTTGGTTGCGGATGTTCTTTATGGCTGCCACCATGCTGATTGCCGTGCCCACCGGGATTAAGGTGTTTAGCTGGGTGGCAACGATTTGGGGCGGAAAAATTAGCTTAAATAGTGCCATGCTCTTTGGTATGGGCTTTATCTCCGCATTTTTGATTGGGGGTCTCAGCGGTGTCATGCTCGCTTCCGTTCCCTTTGATGTCCATGTCCATGACACTTATTTCATTGTCGCTCACTTCCACTATGTTCTGTTTGGTGGTAGTGTGCTCGGCTTATTTGGCGCAGTTTATCACTGGTTCCCCAAAATGACCGGGCGAATGGTCAACGAAACCTTAGGACGCATTCACTTTGTGTTGACCTTCATTGGTCTAAATATGACCTTTTTGCCGATGCATGAGCTAGGTCTATTGGGTATGAACCGTCGGGTTGCTATGTACGACCCCCAGTTTCAAAGCCTCAACATGATCTGCACCATTGGCTCCTATCTTCTAGGGGTTTCTACCATACCCTTTGTAATTAATATCATCTGGAGTTTGAACCGTGGTAAGATTGCTGGTCGCAATCCTTGGAGAGCTCTGACATTAGAGTGGCAAACTACTTCTCCTCCTGCTATTGAGAACTTTGACGAGGAACCAATTTTGTGGTCCGGTCCTTACGAATACGGTATCGACAGTTATAGTGTTGACACCGATAAACAGGTCGAGGAGTTGCTCGTTGAAGTTAAAGGAGATGTTGGCTAAGTTTGGGTTTAAGGTTCTCTGTCAGAACTAAGAATGCAGAATTTAGAATGGTGAAGGCAGAATTTAGAATGGTGAAGGCAGAATGGTGAATTTAGAATGGTGAAGGCAGAATGTATAATTCTAAATTCTTAATTCTAAATTCTTAATTATAAATTATTAATTCTTAATTCTAAATTCTTAATTCTAAATTCTAAATTCTTAATTCTTAATTCTTAATTTAACCTCCTAACCTACCCTAATCGAAGCTAAACAGGCACAAATGTCAGCTTAAAATTAATTCAAAGGAATTTATGCAAGGCTCAACGATAGATCCGTCTAAAACTGCCCTCAACTATCATCATGAGGTTGAGGCGGCAGAGGAACATCACGAGGAGCATCCGGATTTTAGGATGTTTGGTTTGGTGGTGTTTCTAGCTGCTGATAGTATGACATTCTTGGGAATGTTTGCCGCTTTTTTAATTTATAAAGCGACCATGCCAGCTTGGCCTCCAGAGGGTACAGAATTAGAATTATTGGTGCCAACAATTAACACCATCATCCTGATTACTAGTAGTTTCGTCATGCACCGGGGCCAGAGTGCTATTAAGAAGAATGATGTCTCTGGTTTGCGACTCTGGTTTGGCATCACTGCTCTGATGGGTGCGATGTTCTTAGGAGGACAAGTCTATGAGTACACCCATGTAGACTTTGGTCTGACTACTAACTTATTTACCAGTTCTTTCTTTGCGTTAACTGGTTTCCATGGTCTTCATGTTACTTGTGGACTGGCGTTGATTTTGTTTGTGTTATTGCGATCGCTAAATTCAAAGCACTACTCCAGTGAAGAGCATTTTGGTGTAGAAGCTGCAGAACTATACTGGCACTTCGTTGATGTGGTGTGGATTATTCTGTTTGTAATCGTGTATTTGATTAATTAGTTTTCGCCACAGTTTGCTTAACAAAGTTTTGATGCACTAGCCCCCCGAGCCAGGGATTGCTCGCTCGGGGGGATTTTTTTTTGGAGGTTTGGAGGTTTAGAGCAGGGAGCAGGGAGCAGGGAGCAGGGAGCAGGGAGCAGGGAGCAGGGAGCAG
>WTKN01000290.1 GCA_011524395.1 Moorena sp. SS36440bin_2 | reverse complement strand
GCAAGAGGCAAGAGGCAAGAGGCAAGAGGCAAGAGGCAAGAGGCAAGAGGCAAGGGGTGCATCTCAATATTTGTAAAAAAGAAGCGAAGTGTGGGAAGTGTGAGAAGTGTGGGAAGTGTGGGAATTTTATTAGAATAGACCTCTGGAAAAAGTATTATTATGATAATTTTTGCCTCAATTATTATCCACTTTTCCTTTATAGGCTCCCTTTTACCGACAACTGCCGCGAAGTCTAATAACCACTATAAATGAGCTTTTGCTCCAGCACAAAAAACTTAAAATCGGAAGCAATGCAGTCGGCCAAAGAGGTTTTACTCCATGAGCGACTGCATCGCTAATTTCTTGCCTCTTGCCTGTTGCCTGTTGCCTCTTGCCTTTCCCAAGGGCGACTATATTCACAACTCAAATAAAAATGCTATATGGACGTTTCTGATTCCCACATCGTTACCTACAGCCCTGCCTACACTTTGGTTCCCACTTACGAATGCTTTAATCGTTGTAGCTACTGCAATTTTCGTGCTGAACCTGGTAGCAGTCCTTGGTTGACTTTGGAGGATGCGAAAAATCAGTTAAGGTTGCTTCAGTCTCAGGGTGTTTGTGAAATTCTGATTCTCAGTGGTGAGGTTCATCCTAGGTCTTCACGGCGCAAGGCTTGGTTTCAACGAATTTATGATTTGTGTGACCTGGCTTTGTCTCTGGGATTTTTGCCCCATACTAATGTTGGACCCTTGAGTTGGGAGGAGATGGCGGCACTCAAGCAGGTGAATGTATCTATGGGGTTGATGTTGGAACAATTAACACCGGAGTTGCTCAAAACTGTTCACTGCTATGCTCCGAGTAAGATACCAGAGGTGCGACTAGAACAGTTGCAATGGGCGGGAGAATTGGGGATTCCCTTTACGACCGGTTTGTTGTTGGGCATTGGTGAGACTGAGCAGGATTGGTGGGAAAGTTTAAATGCGATCGCACAAATTCATGGTCAGTATCGTCATATCCAAGAGGTGATCCTGCAACCTTACAGTCAGGGCACTACAGAAATATTTCATAGTCAGTCTTTCGGTCTTAATCAGCTGCCAAGGGTGATTCGGAAGGCCCGTCAGATTTTGCCCAAGGATATTACTATCCAAATTCCCCCCAATTTAGTTGATACTGTTGGGGAATTGCCTCAACGGTCTTCTGGTCTATTAGCGTGTTTGGAGGCTGGCGCACGGGATTTAGGAGGAATTAGTCCCAAGGATGAGGTCAATCCCGATTATCCTCATCCCCAGAGTTATCGATTGCGCGAAGTGATTGAACCAGCTGGCTGGACGTTAGGACCCCGTTTGCCAGTGTATCCTAAGTATGACAGTTGGTTACCTCCGAGATTGCGACGGGTAGTTCAGAGATGGCGGATTGATAATTGGTAATTGGTAGACCTGTTGAACACGGAAATGTCGGAGCTGTGAGCAGATGGGAAGATGGGGAGTCAGATTTGGAACTGGTTTAGTTTCCAAGGGAACAATTATGTGCGGATGGCAGCCATATATTCAACTTTTGCAGTATAATATCTCGGGGCAAATTTTCAGATATTAGAAGCAAAAAGTGGATTGGTTAAATAAAATTTAACCTTGTCCATTGACCATATATACGGTATATTAGGGTGTATACTAATTTGGCAGTAACCATAAATAATCCAGTTAAGTTTTTACCAATCAGAGCTAAGCTTTGATAAGCTTAGGGTCGATAAGATCGCAAAATTGTATAAAATATGGTAACAATAAGTAAGGTCCATCCAAACAAGTAAATTAGAGATTGTAGTTATCGGAGACTTGAATTTAAATGCAGGTTACTGTACAAATAACAAAAGTAAAAGAGTTTGCTGAAATCCGCGAGTGTCCGACAACTGGAAGTAAATCCCTACATGCCACTGCCGAGTTTATGCCGGCACAGGTCATCCATAATTTTGGCCCTAAAGAAGTCCTCGATCGCCCCAACTATTTAACCGTCCAAATTAGCGATCACCAACATATTATGCTCGACCCCGAGTTTTTGCAATACATCAATCATAGTTGCGATCCCAATGTTTGCTTCGATACTAAAAATATGGTGGTTAGGGCACTCCGAAAAATAGAAATAGGAGAAGAATTCACATTCTTTTATCCATCAACGGAATGGTCTATGGATCGGGGATTTGATTGTATGTGTGGAAGTGAAAATTGCCTGGAATACATTCAAGGTGCTGCCCACTTACCCCTAGAGGTTTTGAAAAACTATCAACTTTCGGAGTACATAGAGCAAAAGCTAGGAATTTAGCCTAGACATGATATAACCCATAAATCATTTAGTGTTGAGGGCGATTGAGCCCTCACGAAAAAAATGCTAAAGCTCTTGGTGGAGATGCTACCAAGGCGATAGTGACTCATCTGTTATCCATTCCGATTCAATGGCTACTAAAAATTTATCTCTGAGTCAGTTAAGTGGAGGAAAAACCTATACCGAAATCGTTTTTAACCAAGTTTGGGGTCAGGTTGAAGCCTATCGAGCAAGCCATCCACAACAACAACTATTTATGATGGCTTTTGGTGACACTACTCAGCCTTTGCCACCTACAGTGCTCCGGGCTTTAGTAGAGGCAGCAAATCGCTTGGGCCATCGCCAAACTTATACGGGTTATGAAGATATAACCGGAAATCCAGCCCTGAGATCGGCAGTTTGTGCCGACTATTACCAGAAAAAAATGGGCATCGACATCGATCAGTCCGAAGTTTTTATCAGCGATGGCGCTCAATCGGTTTCGGTCAATATTCAAGAACTGTTTGCTCCAGATAATACAGTAGCAGTACAAAACCCCACTTACCCCTCTTTTGTGGAAGGAACCTTAGTGGCAGGTCGTCCATTGGTAAACTTGCCCTGTCGCGAGGACAATAATTTTGTGCCCAAGCTTCCGGATGAAAAAGTAGATCTGATTTATCTGTGCTTTCCCAATAACCCCACGGGAGCGGTTGCTACTCCCGAACAGCTCCAAGCTTTTGTGGACTATGCCAGAAGTCACCAAGCTGTAATTATTTTCGATGCTGTTTACAGCGCATTTATTACGACTCCAAACATACCCCAGAGTATTTATGAAATCGAAGGGGCCAAAGAATGCGCCATTGAAATTGGCAGTTTTTCCAAATGGGCAAATTTCACCGGTTTGAGGGTGGGGTGGTGCGTTATTCCTCAAGGGCTAACCATTAAAAATACAGTGCCAGGAGAATTAAATGATTTGTGGCGGCTCCGACATGCTGTTAAATTTTGGGGTACGGCTAATGTTGCCCAGCACGGAGCGATCGCTGCTTTATCCCCAGCAGGGCAACAAGAATGTCAGGAGGTGGTAACGTATTACCTTAAAAATGCTCGGTTGCTCCGACAGGGTTTGGCAGCAAGCGGGCTAACGTGCTTTGGTGGCATTGATAGTCCTTTTGTTTGGGTGAAGGCACCCCAAGGCTTGTCATCCTGGCAGTTTTTTCAAAAAATGTTGCAATCGACCGGGATTGTGGGCGTCCCCGGTTCCGTGTTTGGGGATTGTGGAGAAGGATACTTGCGTTTGGTGGCATTAGGACCAAGAGAGGAGATTGAAGCGGCTGTCAAAAATTTGTGATGGATCAGCAACCCCGCGTTTTCGATCTGGAAAATAACAAAAATAAGGAGTTGAATTATGAGTGTTATTGAACTCGAACGATATCCGATAATTGATGAATTGGATGGAACAGAAGCGAATCTCATGGAGAAAGTAAGAGATTACCTGAATCAGTTTGGTTTTTTTTATGTTAAGGATCCGATTGAAGCCAGAGTCAAAATAGATCAAGATCTAGAGAATCTCCAGGATTCAGTTGATGTGTATTACGGAGAAGATGCCTACACGGGTGAAGGCTCGGTTTTTCATGGAACTTATAGCCGATTTGAAGTGGGAGAAAGTACAACGACAGAGCAATACTTTGATTTTTTTAACCAGCTACTGGACATCATCTCTCGTGCTTTAGGATACCCGGAAGAATTTTTAAAAGAATTTTCGCAACAAAAAAACTATGGATTGTATATTTACGATCGAGAAGAAGAGTATATGAAATACATCAAAAAGGTCGATTCCGAAGAGATTTCGATTGCACCTCATAAGGATAGATCCTTAATTACGATTATAATTTCGATTGCAGGGTTTGAAGGCTACAAACAAGAGTATGGCTGGTTTTCTATTCCAGATCGGCAAGGTTACCTGATGGTTCAGGCAGGCACGCTTTTGCAGGATTTAACTCAGGAAGCAATTAAAGCAAACATTCATCGGGTTCGAGGATATGATTCCTCGAAAGCATTATTTTGGGGTAATTTAGTACCGGTCTAGTCAAAACAGGGCAGGCTGGTGCATCTTAAAAAACCTCGTAGAAAATTATTGTTGATTGACTAGATGCTCTGCAACTATGGCAGTGTTAATACTTGCAGAAATCGATCCGACAGACCCATGGTTTGCCCAATTAATTGCCAACTTGAAGAACCGCAAGGCTGATTTAGATTTGCGCGTCTGGCCTGAATGCGGGAAACCCGAAGAGATTGAGATTGTGTTGGCATGGTTGCCTCCACTGGGAGTGATGCAAACGTTTCCCAACCTGACGTTAATTATATCCCTCGGAGCCAGCGTAGATCGGATTTTAGTAGACCCCGATCTCCCCAATCACATCCCGATCGTACGTCTGGTTTCAGAGGGCAAAACATGGCAAATGGCCGAGTATGTCACTCTAGCTGTTTTGCTGTTTCAACGGCGGTTTATCGAGTATCAAGCATTGCAGCGATCGCGGCGCTGGAAATATCTACCGGTACTAGATGCGAGGGTATTTACAGTGGGGATTTTGGGATTGGGGGTTTTAGGGTTAACGGTCACAAAAAAGCTTGCAGCTATTGGGTTTGCGGTGCGGGGATGGAGTCGAACACCAAAAGCAATTGCCGGAGTCGAGTGCTTTCACGGGCGCGAACAGTTCAAGCTTTTCCTGAGAAAATGCCAAGCAATCCTATGTTTGCTGCCGCTAACCCCAGAAACCGAGGGTATTCTATGCCATGACACGTTTTCAGCTTTACCGACCGGGGCTTACTTAATTAATGTCGGTCGAGGCAAGCACTTGGTAGAAGCAGATTTATTGAGTGCCTTAGATTCAGGTCAAATTGCTGGTGCGTGTTTGGATGTATTCGATACCGAACCCTTGCCCAATGACCATCCTTTTTGGTCTCATCCCCACATTATCGTAACTCCTCATATGGCTGCTCCTGGTATGCCCGAGGAGGTAGCCGATCCCATTCTCAATACAATAAATTGTAGTCGCGAGGGTAGACCATTGGAGTATGTAATTGATCGAAACCATGGCTACTAAACCCTAAGTTAGAATAGTGAACGTTTCAAACAAGCTCTAACACAAGCTGGAACCCAGATTGCGATAATTTCGTCTCGTCAGAGGTGGAAAGATTGACCGATAAGCCTGATGTCACACAGCAGCTTTGGTCAACAAGTAAGTAACAACTATGTTCTCAGACTTCTCTGGCCAAAATCTCCGAGGTCGCTCCTTTAAGGGTCAAAACCTTACAGGAGCAAACTTTAACCACGCTGACCTTAGAGGTGTAGACTTCACCAATGCTCTTTTAAAAGGAGCGACCTTTAGCCATGCTAGGAGTGAACTACGGTATTACTGGGTAATTCTGTTACTGGGATTTTCATTACTTCTGTCAGTATTATCAAGTCATATTTTATGCAGAACTGGTCATATTTATCTGAAATTTCTGGAATCAGAATCCCCTATTCTTCAGAGTGCGATCGCCTCAGCACTGTTATTAATTTGCAGTCACCTTTTTAGTAGAGCAAAATCGAAAAGATATCAATGACCAACTTTGGGAGCAACCCTGGGATATTCTATTTTTTGCTGATCATAGTTTTAGTCATGCTCAGGATTAAATTGGACAGATTTTTATTAATAAAACCGATAGTTTGACCATTCCTCAATTAAAGCATGGTCTTAAAAAAGCGATCGCTCAGGGTTTAACGCTAGCAATATTTAACTCTTGTGATGGGTTAAGTTTAGCAGTGAATCTCGCTGATTTGCACATCCCCCAAATGATTGTGATGCGGGAGCCTGTGCCAGATCAAGTAGCCCAAGCATTTCTTAAAAACTTCCTGGCTGCCTTTGCCAGTGGTAAGCCATTCTATTATTCAGTCCGAGAAGCTAGGGAAAAGCTCCAAGGTCTAGAAGATGAATGTCCTTGCGCTACTTGGTTAGCTGTGATTTGCCAAAACCCAGCAGAAATTCCAGTAACTTGCCAAGATTTTCGCAAATCTATTGGATACAGCTAATCCCCATGAGCAACTGCATTGCTATTCGGGTGCATCTCCTAAAAGCTCTTTAATCCTGTTGGGGAATTGCCTCAAAGGTCTTCAGCTCTTTTGCAACTGTTGTGCTTTCCAAGGCAGCAATTAGGTGTATATGAAAAGTATTGCACACAGGCCTAGATTCTATAAGCCTTTCATGGTCATCCTTTCAGAGACTGTTATGGATATTGCTCAGAAATATACCCTGTCAATTTCAAGTTTTGTGAAGACAGTGAACATTTCTGAATCATGGTAGTTTACTATATATAGGGCAAGTAAAACCAACAGCTTAGGGTGTCCTAAATTCAATTTCCACCTACGACTCACCTACTCGAGTCTTGGTTGGAGAATATTAGTTTTGTCCCAATCTTAAGCGATCGCACTTGTCGATTATCTACCATAATCTCATCATAGACAATAAATAATGAAAAAGTGGATTGGATTACTACTGGCCTTTGTAGCCGTGCTGACAATGATGTTAACTGCTCCAGTAGCAAAAGCTTCTGCCACAGGTTGCAAGGTAGCTTTGCAAGCTGATACAGGGAAATTGTTTGCTCGCTGTCGGGGCTGTCAACAAACTATAGGAAATAACCCTGATACTGTCACAGTCCATATTGACTTGCCTAATAAGGATAAGGCTTACGCTCAGTTTGAAGTCGTTGATGTGGGCGGAGGTAAGATTGCGTTGAAGTCAGATACAGGAAACTATGTAGCGCGCTGTAATGGCTGTGTTGCACGAGGTGCATACTCAGACGCTCTAACTATTCACGTTAGCAATCCTGCCGCAGCCTATGCACAATTCACTCCAGAGTTGCTAAGCAATGGTAAGTATGCTCTGAAGGCTGATACAGGCAAATATGTATCACGATGCAATGGTTGCTCACCTACTTCTGCTTACCCAGACACGGTTACGGTTCATGTTACAGATCCCACAAATGCACCTTATGCACAATGGAATATCATTTCTACCAATTCTACGACTTGTGAGCTAAAAAATTTGGGGATTTTAGGGAACAAGGAACAGGAACCAACCCCCAATCCCTCCCAGGAGGAGAATAAAGAAGAGGGAATAGGGAATAAAGATGCGCTCTATCTAGAGTGTAACTCATAACTGGGATAAAGGCGTTGCATTGTTGCGGGATGATAGTCAAACTTGCAGAAGCTGAAACTTTTGATAAATCAGGAAAAATTTTTTCGCACATCTTGAAATCATCCCATGATTGTGCAACGCCCTATTCCATAGGGTAACTTGCATTCAGAACCGAAGAAGGTGGGCAAAAATATTTTGGTTATGGGTGAGTATTCTAGATAATAGAATTTTGCCCACCCTACTTTAATTGGTATTTTTTTTACACTAGCTTGGTTTTAATAACATGATCTAATATAAAAGGCTATAAGTTTCAGGCTTTGATCCCAAAAAGCAAGCGCACTATAGCTAACCTTTTGACTATGAATTCGTAACAAAGCGCCGTCAAAACTAAGGTCAAAATTGAGAGTACTAAAAACTCAGAGAACACTCCTTGCGGTCTAGGTGTAAAGTAACCAACTGTAACTAGGACTACAAGGTGCAAAATATAGTACATGTAAGAGCTTCTACTCATATAAGATAGAAATCGATTAGAAAAACATAAATATTTTTTAGCTAACCCTAATATGGCAGCGAGCCCAGACCAAGTATTTAAACCGGCCAAGAGAGAATAAACACAATATTGGCCACTTAACGTCGGTGTCGGTCTATAAAATATTGTAGGGAAATCGGCACTTATCATTACTACTATAATTAGTGTACTGATGCTCCAGATACCTATCCACAATCGCAAATTACAATCTATAATATCTGTATTTTTTTTATCCATACAAATAATATAGCCGATTATAAACGCTAACAAATTGTAGCTGAAGTATGCTAAATCGCCAAACATATTCAGGGAAAAGAAAGGCCAAAAACAACCTAGGATAAATGTAGTGGAGAATAATAACGATGGTATAAACATACCAACATAAGAAGAGATAACGTTGCTTACTGTAACAAGCGCGTTAGAGTTTTTCCAATATAAAAACAAAGGCAAACAAATTAAGGTAAATAAAAACAAATACCCCACAAACCAAAGATGAGCCCATCTGGGCGCTCCGCTATACCCATTAAAAGCAGTGAGCATAAAATAAGGGATAAATTCAAATATAAAATGCTTTAAATTCCGGTCTTGGAGATCGCTAGGAAAAAAGTAAGTCAATATCGGACTTAACAAAAAAATAAAACTTATTAGGGGCAGTATTAGTCTTTGTAAGCGCTCTCGTAGATAGGAGACAGTACTCTTTTTTTGCAAAGCAATAGCTGCACTATATCCCGATATAGCAAAAAGTAAAGGCATATGCAGTGGCGCAATTAATGCTAGATATAAACTGAACAACTGACTGGCGACTGAATTCTCAGGAATATTTGAAAATCCTGGGACAACCACCATCATCCAAGCCACATGAAATGGTATTAAATTTAAAATCACTATGACTCTTAGCCAATCCAAATAAAAAAGCCGTGGTCGTGGGGTCACTAATTTATTTCCACTAGAGCTTTTAGGCAAAATTTCAAGACTAGACATTATATTGTCGGCTTTTCAAACGGATAGTTCGATTATAAACCCCTTTTAATACTGCCTAGCTCAAAATTGTGTCAAGTTAAATTAAAAAAATTTTCCAGAAATATTTTTTTAATTACTTATTTAAACTATCTACAATGCTTAAAAAAAACGTTTCCGGATAGTCTATAAAAGTTTATTTTTATGATGTACTTTGGTTATTCCTTAGACAGAGGTATAGCAATTCTACGACTTGTTACGACTTGTGAGGTACAAATTTCTGGTTTTTAGGGAGCAGGGACTGAGGCCGTA
>WTKN01000306.1 GCA_011524395.1 Moorena sp. SS36440bin_2 | reverse complement strand
GGTGGGCAAAGTAATATTATCTAGAAGACTGATTTGAACCAAACTGTGTCTTGATGCAGCGCGGTCATGGGGAAACCCCATGACCGCGCTGCATCGCTTTTTTCCCACCCTACAAGCTTGGTATTCAGCTATACAGGATATTAATTATTTTTTTGTTTAGAATTTTTAAGAACTTTCGGAATCTCTGTGATCACTCGTGAAGCAATCTGTGGTGGGGTCTTCCCAAAATCTTCACAGATGTGAAGGTCAGCTAATTCATAAAGACTCCGTCTTTGGTCAAGAATTTGCTGCAATTCTAAAGCAGGATCAGGTTTCTGTAGTAAGGGGCGAGTGGTATCCTCTCGCAAGCGTTCGATTAACATTGGCACAGGGACATCCAACCAGACCACCAGACCATAATGCAGATAACTCCAATTCTGGGGTTTAAGCACAATACCGCCTCCTGTAGCAACGATCAATTGCTGATAAGCCGATAGTTCCGATAGTACCTGAGTCTCCAGGTTTCGAAAGGTTTCTTCTCCGTCGTCAGCAAATATCTCGTTAATCGTTTTACCTGCAATTTGCTCAATCAGGACATCTGTATCACAAAAACCATAGCCTAGCTCACTAGCTAGTAAACCTCCAACAGTAGTTTTGCCAGCCCCCATCATGCCAATCAGAAAAACATTGAGGCCCTTCAACAAGTCATTCACGCATGCCCTCCCCAGTCTAATCAGTGATTACCCTTAGTTAACACTTAATCAAAGGTACCACCCTAAGACTTTCACTGCGAGACAGCCTTTCACATTTATGCTATTATTCACAATAGCTTCATCTAAACTTCATCCCAACAAAAGCGATGTACCGTGCTTTTGCGGAGCCAGTGAGGCCAAAGGGGGTGCCCACTGGGCGCAACTTCGGGCAACCGTAAGCCTATGCACACAGCCCCTCCCTATGAGCGACTGGCTTGGGTTTCCTCATCTGCGACTGCATCAATAAAACGGGAGCGTAGAAACCGTCATCATTTATGTGGCTATGTGGCGGAATAAGGGCGGTTTGGCGGTTTTAAGCGCCGTCATTAGAAGCGATGCAGTGGGGTGACCGGGGTTTCCTCCACTTGCAGTTTGCATCAACTAAAAGTAGCCAGAAACTTAGGCTTAGACCTAAGCAGACTGGGTAAGCGGTGTTTGAGCACCGTAAGCCTAGTCATGCTATGGACTGAATGCAAGTCCAAGCTTGGCATCAGGGTACCACAAACCCCAACTTTTTCGACCAGGGAAACTTAAATATCTATAACACATAGGTTTTAATCCCTGGCACTCTACTACCTGATGAAACAGCTGATTTCGGTGTCTCACAAAACTATCCACTAGTGGAACAGATCTACTGGTTTTCACTAGTGGTCACTCCATCTAAACTAGGGGTAACAAAGTAAATGTTGCTAATTCGTGACATTGTCAAACAAGCTCTCACAACCGGTTATCTAACCATAGAAGCCGAGGATAAATTACGTAGGATGCTCCATCAAAAACATAAAAAGTACGATTTGGCGGATCTGGATGCCTTTATGGCCTTACAGGAAGCCGCCATGACTGGTCGCGTGAGGCAACAATCTCGCGAACAAATGAACAATTAGCCAAATGGATAATTGAGTTACTATCTAACAATAGCAGCCAAGGAGTAACCTTTTACTACCTTGGCTGCTATTGTATTGCTAGTTAAAAAAAAATTAACCGTCAGTAAGGTTATTCAAAGTCTTCATCATCCTCAAACCCCCAGTCCTCTTCATCCTCTTCAGGCTGCTTAGCTACCGTCTTGTAAGGTGGATTAATTACTCGATACTTGGCATCGTAAACTGTTTCAGATTTACCAACACCTGAATTACCAGGTTTGCGATAACTATAGGAATAAACAGAATCGCTTTGATCACTACTTTCCGGTTCTTCGCTCAGGTCATCGCTAGTGGGATCCCGTTTAGTGGTGTGTGATGTCGAATCTTGCTTAACCCCTTGGCGACCTGATGAAACTCGATCTGAATTTTGATCTTCCTCAAAGTCCCACTCTTGACTACTACTTTCTTCCCAATCCGAGCTTGTATCATTTTTTGAGGTTTGTTTCGAGGCCGGACGCTCACGAGTTTTATCCTGCCTCGTCTGGGTGTGATAACTTTCGCGACGGCTATATTCAGAAAATAATGGCTCGTCGTCCGGTGCTTCATAATTTCCACGAGAGTAACGCCAAGCCAGGTAATTGGGGAGTCGTAGGCTGATGCTGGTTAGAACTCCAGCTCCAACAGCACCAACAATCCACAAGGCTAGAGGTAGAGGTGGAGTCTTGATGCCTAGAAAGACCAAAGGTAGCACTGGCAACCAATTATCAACAACAAACAGTGCTAATCCACCTATTACCAAACATAAGAATATAATAATCCTAAACATAAACCAAGGGGTTGAAGGTTATAGGTTAAAGCTTGAGGGGTGATGAATATTTATCAGCATATCTCCCGCTCAAGGCAGAAAAGTCTGAGGATTTAGCCCATCTTTCCCATATCAATATGTGCTTACCTATCATCATAACTATGTTGAAGGGAATCAGTACTTCTGCCCTGCCACCGTTTTAGGGGAATGCAGTCAATGTCTAACTGGTCTAAAGCACGAGCTACCACAAAATCCACCAAATCTTCGATGGTTTGAGGGTTATGGTACCAAGCCGGTATAGCTGGAACAATTCTAACTCCTGTTTCTGCTAACCTGGTAAGGTTACGGAGATGGATTAAGCTAAAGGGTGTTTCACGAGGTACGATTACTAGCTTACGCCCTTCTTTAATTTGAACATCTGCTGAACGCTCAAGCAGGTCAGTACTGAAGCCCGCAGCCATTTTTGCTACGGTATTCATACTACAGGGCATGATCACCATTCCTAAAGTACGGAAAGAACCACTAGCAATGCTGGCTCCCACATCTGCCCACCGATGACAAATGAGTTTTCCTCCGTGATCGACTGCCGCTTGCTGACGCCAGAATTGTGCTTGTAGATCCGGTTCTGGAGGCATGCGAATATTTTCCTCTGCCTGCCAAACCATATAGGTAGATTTAGATGCAACCAACTCAATAGCATAGTCAGCCTCTAGTAAATATTTTAAAGCCCGTACAGCATAGATTAGTCCAGATGCACCGGTGACACCAAGAATTAAAGGAGTTGTCATTAGTCAGTAGTTAAATTATGTCCGGTTGGTAAGTATTCAGCCGTCAGCCGTCAGCCGTCAGCTATCAGCTATCAGCTATTAGCTGATATTGTTAATTAACAAAAAGGAATTCACCTTATTAAAATCAAGCGTATTATAAGTTATTAACCGGACTTAATATCATTTGATTGGTAGTTAGTGGTTATTTGTGAGTGGTTAGTGAAGCTTCTAGTAACTTACTAACCACTCACAAATAACTTATTCCTCTAAATCTTCGTTACTAGCAAAACTACCACCGCTTACGGTTACCAGGTCAATTTGTTGACGGTAATAATCCACACTCTTGACTTGGACTTCGACGCGATCGCCTAATCGATAGGCAGTGCGATTTTTGCGACCGACTAGGCAGGCGTGACGGGAGCGATACTCGTACCAGTCATCCTTGAGAGAGCTAACGTGAACCAATCCTTCTACTAACAAGTCTTCAATTTCGACAAAAAAGCCGTAGGATTGGACCCCAGTAATCAGACCGCTGAAGATATCTCCTGTACGCTCTTTCATCTGTTCAGCTTTCTTTAAGCCCTGTAAATCCATCTCTGCATCCATGGTGATTTTTTCACGGTCATTGAGATGGGGAATTAATGTACTTAACTGATTTTCTAACTCTTGGTGAATTTCTGGTGGTAAAACATTCCAGTTTATATTACCTTGACAGCTGCTATGACTGAGATTTACCCGGTCTTTGGAACGGGTAGAACGACGGTCTCTTCCCTTTTCAAATACCAAATGCAGTAACTGTTGTACCCATAAATCCCCATAGCGCCTCAGTGGTGATACTCCGTGAGTATAGCCAGTATCCAATGCTAGTCCAAAGTGGGAGCCTGGTTTAGAACTATAACCTGTTGGTTTTAAGGTTGATAACAACAAATAGATCAATACTTTAGGTGCTATGGATTTGGAAAATAGCTGGGTAAAGCCCTGATAGTCTTGAGAGATAATAGTTTCTTCTTTCTCAAGCTGCATATCTAGCTGTAGATTCATGCCCAACCTAATCAAATCCTGAAGCCCATCCCAATCCGGTAGCCCTTGGACACAGTAAATCCCTGGCAAACCTAGGGCTTGGATGTGGGTAGCTATGGCTTCATTGGCTAATATCACTAATTCCTTCAACAACGACTGCATTGGTACTGTTGAAGAAACCTCTAGAGCCCCTACTCTCCCTTCATCTTTATAGGGGTATGGAATTTGGGACAAATTTAGGTCAAAGGCACCCCGCTGCTTTCGTTGCGCCCTGACTGCTGGACTCAAGGTAAAAAACAGTTCCTTGAGTATGTCCACCACAGGTGCCAATTCTGAGTCAGCTTGCTCATGTCCCCCCAGAAGGGATTGAGCCTGCTCATAAGTTAGCTCGTAGTGTACCTGGATTATGCACGGTTGAATCTGATATTCTACTACCTGACCAGCTTCGTCTAGAGTGAGTAGTACCGACATGGTTAAGCGGTCTTGACCTGGTACTAGGGAACAAAGCTGGGTAACGGCTTCTGGTAGTAAAGGCAATATCACATCGGACAGATAAACTGCTGTACCCCTTTTTCTGGCTTCATCAGCCAAGGCAGAGTCTGGAGGGACAAAGTAAGCCACATCAGCAATATGTATGCCCAGTTGCCACTGATTTCCTTCAGTTTTTTCTAGAGTAAAGGCGTTTTCTACAACTACCTTCTCTGAGTTAGCTAGCTTATCTTCAATGGTAATAGTCAGAACCTTTCGCAAATCTAAGCGCTGGCTAGAGTCTGATTTTTTCAGCTTTTTCGGTAAGTTATCAGCGGCTAGAAGTACCTCATCAGGGAAGTAAGAGCGTAAATCGTGCTTGCAACAGACAATGTCGGTGTCAGCCGCATCTTCTGCATCACTTCCTAAAATACGGGCAACTTTTCCAAGGGGAGGGTTTTGTCCGAGGGGGTAGCGTAGGACTTCTACATGAACCAAATGCTCTACTGCTTTTTGTAAGATTTCTTCATCTGGTTCAAGATCTAGTTCAAACAAGAGTCGGTCATCAAGGGGTAAGGCTCGGTAACCATTACCAGTTTCCTTGACTCGGGCTAGCACTGAAGGATTTACCCGTTCCAGAATTAACCGCACTTCTCCTTCAGGAGACCGGCGTCTGCTACCTTCTTTGGTAACTTTGACTAGGACGCGATCGCCATTCCAGGCCGTACTTAGATTGGTTTCCCGAATGTAAATATCATCGGCTCCCTCGACTTCTTGGATGGCGAAACAAAAGCCTTTACTCGAACAGCGCAGCTTGGCTTCCACCACGTCTTCTTCATAAACACGCCGATACCTGCCGCGATCTTTAACCAGAATTCCTAATTTTTCCAGTGCATCCAGGGAAATCTGGAGTTTTTTGAGAGTTTCTTTGTCTTGGCAACCAAGTTTTTTTTCTAAGACTTTGGGTGCCACTAGTTTATCATCAGTAAAATTAGAAAGTAATGTAGCGATTGAAAATTCCATCCAACAATCCTTTTCATCTGATCGTGGTTTTTGCTTGTTGCCCTTAAGAGGATGCGATCGCGCGGGATAGGACAGTCCCTGATGCGATCGGGTCATCGGCTGAACAGTGAAAGGCAAGCCAGGTGTACACAAACCCGCGCAGCGCACGAATAGTACATCAGTATTCCCGGGTAGCTGAACTTGTTCCACCCCTTGTGTTTCTTTCCCAGGAAAGGGTATCCACTGATGGTTTGCCTAAACTGTTTAACCAACTCTGTGTTTTTGTTCCCAAGCAAGACTAAGGTCAGGGTAACTTTTAGGCTAATGACTCACCTAACAAAGCCTGCGGGATTTTTGAGTCAGAGTTTGGTCGATAGCCAGTGATTCAAAAGCCATGGCACCTTCTTTGAGTTACGGTTTGAGGCCCCTAGGACAATTGTTTCCTTGGCGAAGTTATCATCAAACGGGTAACTTACAGGGAGTTATGTATAAGAAGCAACCGATTCAAAGAGTGAGAATCTCCAATGCCACCCAGTTTCTTTGGCGCTTAACTCTTATGTTCAGACACTGCAATAATCTGAACCATTACGCTTACTGGGTTTCTTAGTCCCCTTGCTTTGCCGATGCTTTAGCCCCTGGGGCAAAAGAGAAGCTTAGCTTAGTCTGGTCAGCCTCGGAACTGTGTCCAAATTCCCCAGTCATATCTACTAGTCTACCGAAAGTGCAACCGATTAGTCACGCTTACACGCTAAATTCAGATTTACGCTCATCGTCATACTGACTCGCGTAGACTAAAAAGCAATGAATTACATCAGGAGATGACAGCTCTTCTGGAAGAAGCGTAGGTGTAGGCAACGAGGGGAACTTGGAGGTACCCGTCCTCTGATTTCTTGTTCCTAGAGCGCCTGGGAAAAAGAAACTTTGGTTTTGCGTAGGCTGTGCTGCTCAACTGGATCAGGAACCGCAACTGAAATTCCTTTCTCCTAGGTCTGTTGCAGATTGTAACTACAGAATGATTTAGCGCCAGCTTACCAAAGATATTTCTATTATATTATGTTTTATTGTACATCAACGGGAGTACGGAATCGGGAAGAAATGTTCCGGTGATCCGCAGATCAGCTATTCCCTTTGCTACAGTTTTCCGGTCAAGCTATGCTATGATATAATGCTTAGATTTGGGCAGGAAATGGTTTTATGTTTACTCAGTTCCGAGATCGTTATCCTCAAGGCAGCTTGATCAGTGATCTTTTAGCAATTGACCATGGTCAGTACATAGTACGTTGCTCAGTTAAAGTTGAGGGTACCATCTTGGTCACCGGTATAGCTGCTGCCCAAACTGTTGAATTAGCAGAAGACCAAGCCAGAATTAGAGCTTTAGCTGCATTAGGCATCGAGAGGACCAAAGGGATTGATCAAAACCAGAATAATCCCAGACCAAAGCGTGAGGTAAATGTTCCGTTGCAACCATTGCCTCGCTATGATGTTGGCTCGACCTCAGCAAGTCAGGAACAGACTCAACCCAATCATCATTTTACTCAAGCTAATCGAACCAGTGACACCGGTAGTTATTCGTTCTCAGAGTCAAGAGCTAGAGAGGTTAGAGAAACCGCTGCCAATATCCCATCCGTAGAATCAGGAAGGAACTTTAGCCATGAATCCTTCTCAAGGGAAGTAGACACCTCCGTTCCAACTGAGATCCCTAAAAAGAGGGAGCCCATTAGCTACCAGACCCCACAACCTGATCCTCCCATCAAGTCCTATACTCAAAATACCATGGAGACTAACACTAGTGACATGGGTTCATTGAGTCTTCCGATTATTGACCATTCTGACATCATTACCAAAACCAATGTAGAAATGAAGCGTCTGGGTTGGACAACTCAACAGGGGAAAGACTATCTTCTACAAACTTACGGTAAGCGATCGCGTCAGCTGCTTAGCGACAAAGAGTTAATGTCTTTTCTGGAATATCTAGAATCTCAGCCCGTACCTTCAGATTCCTAACCATTCAGCTATAGAAAGGGAATCGGGAATCGGGCATCGGGCATCGGGCATCGGGAATCGGGAACAGGGAGCAGGGAATCGGGCATCGGGCATCGGGCATCGGGCATCGGGCATCGGGAACAGGGAACAGTTGCGTAGGGTGTGTTAGGGGGGCCTCATTTTCCGCCTCGTAGCCAGGCTTTGGATAGCCCGCCCCGTAACGCACCACCCTGCCAAACAGCAAAAGCGATGCAGCGCCTTCATGCGGGGGTTTCCCCCACTCGCTATTGCATCAAGACAATGAGATGCACCCAATTATATCAACAACAAAAGGGATACTCTTGGCTGAGCATCCCTTTTTTTATTAACCTGAAATCGTCAGCATTTAGCATTCATCTTTTAGTTGACATTTTTTAATTAAACTATTTGCAATTTGCCATAAATCTGACCTATCAAATTATAACAATTATTTTAATTACTTAACTAATCAAATATTATAGCCATGATATTTCCCATAAGGTACAAATTGATCCCCCTAAATCCCCCTTAATAAGGCAGGGCTGTTTCAAAGTCCGACTAAAACGTGATTGGTAGGGAGGTGGGGAGATAAGGAGATAGGGAGATAGGGGGAATTTTTATTCATAATTTGGTATTTTTCACCTTAAAAAAACCTTCTCTCCAGCACCGCACCTGCCTTTCACCCGTAGAAAAAGACAATTTATTCATGAGCAATGTTACAGCCCTGCCTTAATAAGGGGGACTTTGATCTTGATAAGCGTACCTCATAAATGCCATAAAAGCTCTACTTAAATAGTATTACTGTTCCCGATTCCCGATTCCCGATTCCCGATTCCCGATTTTACCCCTTTAATTATAAGTTTCCAATTAATTGCAACTTCCCCATAAAATTCAAAAAAAAAGTTTTTTTAAACCCTTGACAACAATAAATATAATCATTATTATTATATTTATAACGTCGAATTCAATGTTTGAAACATGTCAACAGAATTTAACCCAAACCTCAAAAAATACCCTGTTGAGCACACTCTCAAAGGCTCTCGTAAAGCAGTAATTTATAGCATGCACACCCTCTATGTATTTGGCTATGCAGAGATTTGCGAGTGGAGCCCTATGGAGCCGACGGAGGTGCCAGGCGAAGTGAAGACGACAATGATGAAGTATTGGCTGTTGCCATAACACTTTGTCTTGATGCAGTCGCTCATGGGGGAAACCACGGCAGTCGCTCATGGGGGGAACCCCCAAGAGCGCGCTGCCTCCCCAAGACCGCGCTGCATCGCTAAATTTCTGGGGGGTTTTTCCCCCCTGGCAAAGGCTCCTGGTCTTGTAAAATAAGATCACATCAGGTTTGGTTTGGGATCTGATTGACATGAGAATTTCAATCCACTTACTGTGGCATTGAAAAAGCCGTAGATATTATGTCTACGGCTTTTTTTTTTATTTTTAGACTTATTGCCTTTTGCCTTTTGCCTTTTGCCTTTTGCCTCTTCTCTTTTACCTGCTCCCGTCTTGATGCAGTCGCTCATGGGGGAAACCACGGCAGTCGCTCATGGGGGGAACCCCCAAGAGCGCGCTGCCTCCCCAAGACCGCGCTGCATCGCT